>JBAXYG010000250.1:0-2549 GCA_041670905.1 Bacteroidales bacterium | reverse complement strand
TTCTACGGTAAGGTTCTACTAATTTATTTAGCTCATCTAAAGATTTAATTGTGGTCTTAGGCTTATAGTGATTACAGTAGTTGCATACTCCTTGTTCATCAAACACAATATGCGGAAAAGTTTCAGGTAACAAACACTTACTACATCTCTTTAATCCACGAATAGCATCCAAATTATATTCAAGTACATTATAAAGATTATTTTCTTTTAATCTATTTATAAATAAAGAAGGATCAATAATCACTTCCTCTTTATTCGTTTTATTTTCAATGCATTGTAAATCAAAAGCAAAAACATCATGTTTTTGTATTTTTTGTTTAGATTTTGTTTGGGCAGAAAATTCTTTTATGGATAAACTCACCAAATCAATAATCATCCCATAATTTGGCTTTAATTGATGAATATTAAATTCTGTATCCATTGGGGCAAAACAAGCTTTCTTTTTAAGAACCTTTAAAAAAAATTCTTCTGAAGCAAAAACAATAAAATTATTATTATTTATATAATAAAGAGACCCATTGTTTGTAGCTATTACAAACTGATTAAGCTTATTATGCATCATAGCGAGAGAATACGTTCCCTCTAATTGCCTAAATGTTTTATTACAAGCATAAATCAAATTTTCTTCTTTATCTAATTCATTCTGAATAAGAGTTGGAATAATTTCAGTATCAATTAAATATTCTCTTTTAATATTTTCATATTCTTTCCATAGTGAGTCTACATTGGTAATAATTCCATTATGTATAACACACATATTGTCTTTCAAAACAGGTTGATTATTTTCATCTTGCAATTGGGATCCATTTGTAACTAAACGTGCATGGCCAAAAGCCGTAAAAGTATGTCCTCCTTTATATGATACTAAATTCTGTCTTAAGGAATTATTATATTCATTACTTTTTAATAATCTCCTTATGGGAATATCACCTCTAATTATATTAAATTTTTTAGTTTCATAATTACAAAAGGCGATTCCCGATGAATCTTTTCCACGAGATTCAGAAAGAAATGCAATTTTTGAAAGCATCCTAGAAATATTTTTTTCAGATATTTTAGATGTATTTTTTGTTATGATTCCGAAAATGCCACACATAATTATACTATTAAATAAATCAACTATTTACCTCTGAGACCTTTAATTATTTTATATAAAGTAATCCAAAAATATCTCCAGTCAGTTTTTATTGGATGCTTAATATAGCTTTTTAGATATTGCAATTCAATTCTTTCAATATCTTCAAACTTGTCATTATTTTCATCAAATATAGGAGAAATAACACCAGGCTTAACTTGTAAATATAGGTCTTTATATTCTTTAGAGTACAAACTAAAATAATGCTGACTCATCGCTCGTATACCTACTAATTTTATTTCACCTCTTAGCAAATCTATCAATTGAGGTAATTCATCTATCCAATATTTTCTAAATATTCTACCAATATATGTTATTCTAGGATCATTATTAAATTTACCACTATTCCCAATACTATTTTGCTCAAAAATTTTTTTTTGAAGAAATTCGCTATATGGATACATTGATCGTAATTTATTTATTTTTATAATATTACCATAAAGACCAACTCTATTCAATTTTATAAGCATAAAGAAAGATGGATTGGGATTGTCAGAAATAGTTTTTGTCTTTTGTGCAATTATATATTGTTGTCCATTGTAACTTTTGCTTTTTACAACATCAAAACCACAATAAGCCAATCTTCCATTGAGTTCAACAAAAGATAAAATTTTATTTTTACCATGACAAATCCATTCTTGAATCCTATTAATAACATGTATTTTGGGGATTATGCTATAAAAAACCCAATAAAAAGGGAAAATAAAATAAAATAATGTACCAAATTGCTGCTTCATTAATTTATTTGTATCTTCAATATTGTTATATTTAACAACTAATAGCCCTCCTGGGGAAATTCGATTGTAACACTCAATAATTTCAACATTAATATTCTTTAGATTATTTATTATTGTTGATAATACAATTAAACTTAAATCACAATATTTTTCTTTTTTTAACGCTTGTATTTCTCCGCAGAAACAATCTTTCTTACCATCAGAAGCATATGAGATTTCCCATTGTTTAAACAAATTTAATAATTCATCAACTATTGTATCTGGCAAAAAAGATTGAAATGATTCCTTCGCTGGCATTTTTAAATCAGAAAAAAGAGTACAATCATATTCGGTCTGCATATACTTCTCAATATTAATTTTTTTATCATTATTTTTATTTTTTGCTTTATGGAGACCAATCCATATTAGCATAAAAATAGATTCAACAAAAAAATAAAAAGTAACTATTTTAAAAGATATAATAAATTTCCCTTTAGTATCTTCTATAAACAATAACAATAAAAAAGTAACAACTAGATGAATAATATATGCTTTAGGAAAAGGAGCAAATATATATTTTATTTTTTGTTGATAATATTTGGGTTTATATTTATGAGTTAACCATACAGAAACAATCCATCCAAAAAGGATGACAAAAAAAATAGAATAATTGTATACATGATTATTATACAATAAAT
>JBAXYG010000249.1:0-2567 GCA_041670905.1 Bacteroidales bacterium | reverse complement strand
TCCGGATTTTAAAACGATAGTGTTATTATTATTTAAAGGTAAGGGAGATGAGTATGTTGTATATAGAGGTTCTTTTCTAAAGACAATACTTTCTGTAGGGGTAAAGTATCCTCTATTTTTGTACTCATTTTTCCATATATCACTCATTAAAAATGTTGCTTTTTTCCAATATTTTCTCGGAGTTAAACCAACAGCCTTTTGAAAAGATATGTTCCATCCTTCTATGTTCCACCAAAGGTCAACCAGGCTTTCCATAGTGTCTCCCGAAAAATAGTAATTATTGGAACAATAACGCATAGTGCTTCCTATCAGATACCCGAAAGCATATTTGTCAGGAGTAAAATAATTATATGATCCATAACGCCAATGGTCATAGTCTCTGATATCTCCATTTAAAAATGAGGCCCTGAAATACATGAGAAAGTTTGCATCTCTTCCTCTTCCTGTTTCTGAAAAGTCTGTTTCATTAAGGGTAGCATCTCCCTCCAAAAGCCAAACAGAAGGGTAAAATCCTATACCAAGACCAACAGATTGTTCTCCCAGAATAAAGGATAAAATACTAAAAACGCCTTTTGTATAATGTGCCATCTGTCCCAGGTGTCTTCCTTCGTGAAGAGCTAGTTGTTTTTCCCAGTTTTGAGCAAATCCTCTATATGCTGAAGGTGTGGAGATTAGTTCCACTCTTTTAGGTGCCCATACTACAGTTCCGTTGCTACTTGTCGTATATGGATGTAGAACTAAAGGAACATGGGGCGGATCTATTTTTAATCCGACTAAGGAGTTTTTTATTGTTTTTTCAAACTGATAAAGGTATTTTCTTGCAAGAGAATCGGTTTCAAGAGGATATATTATAGAAAAATTATCACTTTTTAATTCCATCCATTTTGCTGTTTCAGGATCTGATCCTATGGTGAAGTATTGTGCAGAAGCAGGCTGAAAAAATATAAAAAGTTTTATTATTAGCACTGAAAATAGTGTTAAAGCAAAACAAATTAATCTGTGTTTGTTAATCATATAGGCGCAAAGTTAATAAAATAGTTATTCTTGTTCCTACTGATTGTTTTTTTATCTTTGCGCTAATAAAAATTCCATTTTATGAATGTGGTCATTCAGATTTTATCTCTTTTAGGCTCTCTCGGTTTATTTCTTTATGGGATGACTTTAATGAGTGAATCTCTTCAGAAAGTAGCTGGTAACGGATTAAGAAGATTTTTGGCTTCCATGACGTCAAATCCTTTCAAAAGAATATTGACAGGGCTTTGTGTTACTGCTATTATTCAGTCTTCTTCAGCAACGACTGTGATGACGGTAAGTTTTGTAAATGCCGGGCTGCTTACATTAACACAGTCAATTGGGGTGATAATGGGGGCCAATATAGGGACAACGGTAACAGCATGGTTTATTTCCTTACTTGGGTTTAAAGCAGATGTTTCAATGATTTCTATTCCATTAATTGGTTTGGGATTTGCATTTATGATGTCTAAGAAATCCAAGACAAAAACCATAGGTGAGTTAATAATAGGTTTCGCCTTGCTTTTTCTTGGATTGAGTTTCATGAAAGATTCTGTTCCCGATCTGAATTCATCGCCAGAAATGCTTACATTTTTAAAATCATGGACAGGATGGGGATTTGGCTCTGTTCTAATTTTTGTTGGAATAGGAACACTTTTAACAATTGTGTTACAATCTTCTTCTGCTACAGTAGCTTTGACTTTGGTAATGATTAATTTTGGATGGATTCCATTTGAAATGGCTGCGGCTATGGTTTTGGGAGAAAACATAGGAACCACTATAACTGCAAACATAGCAGCATCGGTCGGTAATACTTCTGCAAAACGAACTGCCCTAGCCCATACTGTGTTTAATATGTTTGGAGTAATATGGGTTTTAGCCTTATTTAAACCATTTCTGACACTTATTTCAAAGATAGTAATGGGTCTTGGTTGTGCAAATCCTTTTACACCTTTCTGCGTTACAAATCAAATTGATCCTGCACTCGCTTCTATGACAATGTTATATTCGATTTCCATGCTCCATACATTATTTAATGTTACAAATACTTTAATTATGGTGTGGTTTGTTCCAACGATAGTAAAAATTGTAAAATGGATAATTCCGGGCTCGAAAGATGAAGAAATATATCGTTTACAATATATTCAAGGAGGTATTTTAAGTACAGCTGAATTGTCTTTAGATCAATCAAAAAGAGAAATCGTCCATTTTGCACAGTTGATGAAAAAACAATATTCATATGCTCATGAGGCAATTTTATTAGCAGATAACGATAAATTTAATGAGTTGTTTAATAAACTGGAACATTATGAACAAATAGCCGATCAGGTTGAGTATGAAATTGCAAATTATCTTAATGAAATTGGTGAAGAAGAATTGAGCCATGAATCGGGGCGTAGAACGCAGGCTATGTATAAGATTATTGGAGAGTTAGAAAGTATTGGAGATTCCGGATATAATGTGGGTCGTATTTTACAGAGGAAGAATATCAACAATATCCATTTTGATCAGAATATTGTTAATAAAATACTACATATGCTTTACTTGGTGGAGGT
>JBAXYG010000248.1:0-2586 GCA_041670905.1 Bacteroidales bacterium | reverse complement strand
CCCATTCTTTCCTGTTTGTTTAAAATTTTATATGAAGTCTGTCTTTCCAATTCAAAAAAAAGGTTGTTATTGGAATTAATTTTATTCTCAAATTCATCAAAATCAATTTTTTGTAACTCGATTGTATTATTCATATCAATCCCCATTTGAAGTTTCAAAAGGTTTTTTTGTACCTCAAGACCGTTTTTTATTGCATCCTTTTGAGTTATCATATTTATATAAGCTACTTTCAATCTATCATAATCAACCTTTTTTACCAGTCCATTAGAATAATTTACTTCCATAGTATTTAACATTGATTTCATTAAAGAAATACTCTTATTAAACAATTCTACTATATATCTTGTTGATTGAATTGCATAATATAAATTCGCCGTCTGAGAAATAACATCCTCTTCATTACTTACTATAGCCAATTCTGACATTGACTCTACTGTTTCAGCTATATCAACAGCATTAAACAACGGGAAATTCAATACCTGCTGATTCAAAGTTGCACCAACTCCAGCAGAATAATTGGTTCCCATAGCAATCAACATATATTTCTCTACGTTGTCCCCCAACATGCTGGCTGGCAAAAAATTAATAAGGAAATTTGGCATTATGAACTTCGTTTTCTGAATAGTCCTGTTAAGATTAGCACTACCATTAATTTGAGGCAGAAGAGCTCCGGTTACCTCTTTTTTTGCCTGAGTACTTTTATCCATATCATATCTGGCTTTCCGTATATTATGGTTATTGTACATAGCATTCTTCAAGCACATTTGAAGAGTCATCGGCGTTTCAATTATCTCGCTTTGCTGTGCAAAGCAAAAAACAGGTATATACATTAACGACAGACTCAAAAAGAGCATTTTAATCCTTTTCATTTTGTCTATTATTTGTTTTATTAATATAATTCCGCCCTTTATCGGTAAGAATAGCCGACAGATGATATTCTACAATTGTATTAAAGAAATATCCAGAAGAAAATTCATTACTGGTTATAACCATCTTATGAAAAAAGCTGAAACTTGAATAGGAATAATAATTACTTATAAGATTAATGTCCGTCTCGGGCATATACAAACCTTCTTTTATGCCCTTCTCTATATTCTTTTTTACACTATCAACATAGATGGCAAAACCAGCCTTATGTCCTGATATTCCAATTTCCGGATATATTTTTTTAAGACCTTCAATAAAGGCATTGCATATATTGCAAAATATAGCCTTCATCTCATCCATACCTCTTCGGATTCCCTCAATAGCATTTATTTCAGGGGAATACATTACTTTGATTCTTTCTTTGATTTCACTGGCAAAAGAAAACACACATTCATTCAACAATTCTTCTTTAGAATTGAAATGATTGTAAAGGGTTTTTTTTGTCACCCCTATTTTTTCAGCAAGGTCATCAATAGAAATTTGGAGACCTTCTTTTTTGAAGACCTCCAAACTTTTTTTAAGATATTTTTCTTTATTCATTTGCTTTGTAACTAATACAAAGCAAATATATAAAATTTATACTATTTATACTAAAAATGTGTAAATATTATATAAATATTAATTATTTACGATTACAACCGGAGGAGCCAATGGTATAAAGTTTTTATCAACTGTCGATTTTGTTATCGCTGCTGCTGCTGCCCCGCTCTTGATATCATTTTCTATAAATTTTTCAAAAGTGAGATCTTCTCCCGCCTCCTTAAAAATTCTTTTCACAATAGCATACCTACTCGGTGCATTATAATAATGAATATTATTTATCATACAACTCCCTGGCTCCGGTCTCCATACTCCATACGAATAATAATATGCTCCTTCATACATATTGACAGGTTCATAGCCTTTTCTTCCGATAAATGCAGCCCACTGAACTGAGTCTACATTTCTAATAAGAGAGACATTGGAATACCAATCATTTTCTGTTTGACGTACAGAAAGATTTTGCTTAGTATCATCCGTAATACTTTTCCCGGAATTTTCAGAACTTATATATTCATCTGCCAGTTTAGACCAACCATGTCCTCCTGCTTCATGAAGAATAATACTATGAAAATTGGTCATGGACCCTTCTTCGGCCATTTTGTTGCTTAATGGACATATGGCAATTGATCGTCCAGAAGTCCACATCCAGCATGTTCCTCCATAAGTTCTCTCATTTACAACAAGCACCACCAACACAGTTTGAGTGTTAACTCCATCAATTTTTGCTGCATATTCAAAAACTTTTTCATTTTCACATTGCATACCGGTTCCTTCTCCCGTATATCTGGTAGAAAAAGTTGTGTTCTTATAAACATTTTTTGCCGGAAAACTTGCTCCTTCTTCTTGTGAAGAAGCATACATCTTATATACGGTAAAATAATTTCTGTATGATTTATATGGTTCAACACTAAAAAAAGCTTCAATTCCACCATCAATGTACTTATCATATTCTCCATCAAGGAGAAGGGAATTATCAGTAAATCCATCTCCAATAAAAATAATTTTACATGGTGAACTTTTAGTGCTCTGCTGATATGTCACATACGTACCGTCGCCATGTACTCCATAATTAGTTGTAGTAAAGGATACCGTATCAGAATTAGTTATTCCGGAATG
>JBAXYG010000247.1:0-2593 GCA_041670905.1 Bacteroidales bacterium | reverse complement strand
TTTTATTTGAGGGTCGGCAAATGTTATCCATATTTCCGATATTTCGTTTTTATCAAAAACCGATTCAATAAATTCTATTCTGGTTCGGAGAAAAGCAACATTTTGAAGTTTGTTTTCATAAGCAAACTTGGCTCCTTTCCAAAGTCTGGCACCTTTAATATCAACCCCGATAAAATTTTTATCCGGATATTTTAATGCAAGGGCAATAGTATATTCTCCTTTTCCGCATCCCAATTCAACAACTACCGGGTTACTATTTTTAAAGATATATTCATTCCATTTGCCTTTAAGATAATAATCTTTTCCTAAAACATCTTCTGTTGTCGGTTGTATAAGACAATCAAAAGTTTCGTTTTCTCTGAATTTTTTCAGTTTATCTTTTCCGCTCATTTTCCGATTCGGGTAAAAAACCTTGATATGAAAAACCCATACCTAAGATCCCTTTTATACAATTATTGTTAAGAATTTTTATTTTTATCTCCCATTTTCCTGGTTCATTATCAACCTGGATATCTTTCCGATAAGGCCATTGTATATCTAATAACTTTCCTGAACATTTTTTCCGGGAAATTAATTCACTACCCGAGTGGAAAGGAAAAGTGATTTTTTCAACATATTTTTTCCCCGAAGGGGATATGGCTTTAATTAATAATAGTAAAGTATCACTCTTGATAATGGAAGAGTTATATCTGCAAGAAATGAATGTCTGATAAGATATTTCTTTTTCCATGTCCATTTCGAATGCAAAAACGGATTCAGACCCTATGTTCGAATTTTTGACAGAGATAAATTGATAGTTTTCAAGCGGTTTATCGCATGAGAAAACTGCAAAAAGCAGGAATAAAAAGAGAAAACTTACTCTATTGTTTGTCACCGGGTTTTTGTCTAAAATTTTTTCTTTTTTTGTTTTGGTTCTGCGCCTTTTTTGTTTTCTCATCAAATCGCGAAATACTGTCATCTCCAACCGCACTTATGAATTGGGGTTCTTTTAAAATTATTTCTTTTTCCTGAAGAGAATCAGGCTTTAGTCCCTTTCTGTTTGCAGCAATAATATCACGAACTTTACTTCCTGTTAAAGGAAGTATGTTAGCCATACTATTAGGATCATATGAGAACCACATTAGTCCCTTAAGAATATCGGTTTTCATCAAGAAAGCTTGTCCGTCTTTAAATTCAAGTGGTCCTCTCAATTCTGGAAATTGTTTTTGGGCATCTATATATATGGATGCTTCGTAATTTATGCAGCACTTAAGTTTGCTGCATTGACCTGCAAGCTTTTGTGGATTTAAAGACAAGTCCTGACAACGGGCAGCCTGAGTGGTTATAGATTGGAAATCAGACATATATTTTGAGCAACATAATGCTCTTCCACATACTCCAATGCCTCCTATAAGTCCTGCTTCCTGTCGTGCTCCGATTTGTTTCATTTCTATTCTTATATGGAATTCTTCTGCAAAATCTCTAATCAATTGACGAAAATCAACTCTTTCATCTGCAATATAATAGAATATGGCCTTTGTTCCATCACCCTGAAATTCCACATCTCCTATTTTCATATTTAATCCAAGCTTTGCTGCAATCTGACGTGAGCGTATCATGGTTTTATGTTCTCGAGCAATTGCCTCTTGCCATCTTTCTATATCGAGTATTTTAGCTTTACGATAAATTTTTCTAAATTCATAATTTTCAGGATCAATTTTGTGACGCATTAATTGCCTTGCAATAATTGGCCCTTCAAGGGTTATTATACCTACATCATGCCCATTAGGCGCCTCAACTACAACAATGTCTCCGGTAGTTAACAGTTGATTTGAAGTGTTTCTAAAAATGATTTTACGGGTATTTTTAAACCTTATTTCAAATAAATCTTTATATTGTTCTTGGGAAATCCCTTCCAGCCAATTGAATGTTCCAAGCTTACAACAGCTAGGATTGAAATTTATATTAAGTGCTCCATGAGGTGTCCTTTCGACATCGCAACCTCTTGAACAATCATAATTTATTATTCCTTTATCTTTTTCCATTTTTCCAAATATTCTAGTTACATATAGCAGATTGCTGATGAGCAATCTATTCCACGTAATTTACAAAGATAGTAATAAGCGATTACATAAATCACAGAAAATCAATTTAGAACTCACATTATTTTCTATACCGGATATAGCATCATCAAATATTTTGAGCCCTTTTTCGTAAAAAGCAGGATTGATTTTGGAAGCTAAGCTGTTAATATAAGCCATTTCTTCATCAGAAGTAAAGGAGATTTCTGATAGTCGGTTAGCTACCATAAATATTTTTCTTATATAATTCTCCGCATAAGTGCAAAATTCTTTTTGCCTTTCTCTCCCTAGTTCTGCAAGATCTCCCCAAATAGGAAACATTGCATACAATTTTTTCCCCATTCCTGCCTCGAAAAGCTGCTCTATTATTTCTTTAAATTCAGAAGCTTCTTCTTGTTCAGATAATATATTTAAGGCTTTTCCATAGCTTCCTGATGATAGCTTTGCAATAATTGATGCTTTCGAGTCGGATATGTTGCATTTCTTTTTTAAGATAACTGAAAGTTTTTCAGTTGGAATAGGCTGAACGCGAA
>JBAXYG010000246.1:0-2608 GCA_041670905.1 Bacteroidales bacterium | reverse complement strand
GTCATGATGAATATAGAAAAAGGAAAGTATTTCGGATTAAATTCCATAGGAAAATGTATATGGGATTTTCTTACAAAACCGAAAAGTTTCTCCGAAATAAAAACTCATTTGCTATCCGAATATGAAGTATCGGAAGAACAATGCAAGAAAGAGGTAAAAGAATTTTTAGATAAAGCCGAGAAGTGCGGCATTATTTTACATGATTAGTTGTCTAAAATCTCAATTATACGAGATAACATATATATAGAAATTATCAGTTCTAAAGCAAACCGACTTCTTATGATACCAACTTCAAATTAGATATTCGAACCATTCTTCAGACTAGTAATTATCCTAAAAATAATTATAGAATAGCTTGCTGTTATCTAGTGGAATCAGTATCTTTAAGCCATAAAATTTTAATCTAAAAGATATGCATATTGCCATCGCAGGAAATATCGGAAGTGGAAAAACAACACTTACACAGATGATTTCAAAGCACTACAATTGGATACCAAAGTATGAATCAGTAGACGTCAACCCATACCTTTCCGACTTTTACAATGATATGGAACGTTGGTCATTTAATTTGCAGATATATTTTCTCAATAAAAGATTCCTTGACGTTGTGGATATCAATAAAAACAAAGATATTGTTGTACAGGACCGTAGTATTTATGAAGACGCTCGCATTTTTGCTCCTAATCTTCACTCAATGGGACTCATGACTACACGAGACTTTGAAAATTATTCATCTCTTTTTACACTAATGGTTTCTTTGGTAAAAGCACCTGATTTGCTTATCTATTTAAAATCTTCTATTCCAAACCTTGTCAATAATATTCAAAAAAGGGGACGCGACTATGAAAGCAGCATCAGGCTTGACTATCTTAAAGGTCTTAACGATCGCTATGAAAGTTGGATTAATGACTACAAGGACGGTAGGCTACTAATAATTGACGTTGATAACCTTAAATTTGAAGAAAAATCCGAAGACTTCAATACTATTACTGATAAAATCGAAGCCCTACTTAACGGATTGTTTTAAATTTTTCTTATTATAAAGAGAAAAAGAGAGTAGCGACATCAATCCGCAAACTATCATTATGACTATTTGTGACTCATGTGATATCGTAGCAAATATAACTCCTGTTGTTTGAGCTATTCCATATACAGGCAAAAGTGTCATACTTACTATGAAGTGATAGGCACCAAACCCACCCTGAACCGGAATTAGCCATCCAAAAGATCCTACTATCATCAGAAATAAAGCATCCATCAGGTCCAACCCTTGTACTGAAGGAAAAGCATTTATCGTAAAGAGGCTTGTCATCCAATAACATCCCCAGATAAGAATGGTATATATAAAGAAATACCCCTTTTTTTTCATTTTAAATCCCGCTTTCACTCCACAAACTAAACCTCTCCAGAATTTCATCACTTTTGAACCTAATTTGGTCTTTTCCACTTTTGATTTATTTTTCTTTAAAACGTAATAAATTATAAATATTAAAACGACAAGTAGAACAACAAGCCATATGGCATTAAAATGAAGGTTTTTCATTAACGGAGTCCACATTTTATCTACAAGAAACGTCCCGAATCTGGTAAAAAAAACCATAACGAAGATAATAATACATGAGACAAACAAATCCCAACTTCTTTCCAGAACGACGGTTCCAAGAACACCTTCAAATGTTGCCTTGCCGGTTTTTGCAATAATCCCGCATCTTACAAGCTCTCCGGAACGGGGAAGAGCAAGATTTGAAAGATAGCAAATAGCGTATGCATCATAACTTTCTCTGTTTGTAATACTCTTATTTAAAGGAAGCATCATCAAACGCCATCTTAATCCCCTGAGAATAATTGCAATTATACCTGTCCCCATGGAAGCTAGTATCCACCAGAAATTACAGCTTTTTAATCCCTCAACAAAATCATTCCATTTTAATCCTTTGAAAGCAAAATACAAGAGCACACCTGCCAAAATAAGCATTGCTAAATATTTGACTACGCTTTTTACTGTTACCTTCATCTTTTTTCTGTTATGGTTAACTGACGCAAACTTACAAAAGTTTTAGCTATCTCTCTTAAATTGTTAAATTAGCAGAAAATTTATATCATAAATTATGAAGTCAATACTTGGGATTGGAAATGCTCTGACTGATATTTTAGCAGTTCTTCCGGGGGATTCTCTCTTACAAGATTTTAATCTTCCAAAAGGAAGCATGCAACACGTAGATGCTAAAACCGGAAATAAAATTTGGGAAAATCTCAAACCGATGGGAATACAATATGTTGCAGGAGGTTCCGCAGCCAACACAATTTCAAGCACTGCAATTTTCGGTATGCCGTCTGGATTTATAGGAAAGATTGGTGATGATGAACTGGGTTCATTATTCAAATCAGATCAAGAAAGAAATGGTATCAAATCAATACTTCTAAAAGGAAAAGCCGCATCTGGACGAGCCATGGTGTTCATTACCAAACCAAACGCAGAGAGAACCTTTGCCGTATATCTTGGTGCCGCACTGGAACTGGAACCGGATGACCTCAATCCTGATTTTTTTGACGGATACAACTACCTCCATCTTGAAGGATATTTGGTTCAAAATCAAAGGTTATTCCG
>JBAXYG010000245.1:0-2614 GCA_041670905.1 Bacteroidales bacterium | reverse complement strand
TCTTTGGGATCATCTACTTTAAGAAGGTTTGCATCTTTTATAAATATTGCATTGAAATGGCCTATAACTCCCTGTTTTCTGGTAATCTCAGCCCCCCGTATAAATATCATTCCCAATTTTTCAGCTTCCGGAGCGGCAATATTACATGAAGTGTTGAAATCAGCATTAAGATAATCTTTATTAGGAAGATACTCAATGTGGTCAGTTATTGAAATTACATCCAACCCCTCTCTCCATGCCTCTTGAACTCTGAATGAAGGCCAAACATTACCATCAGAAAATATTGTATGTAGATGAAGGTCAGCCTTCAAAACTTCATATCCATTTACATTTGGAATTACTATTTCAGTCCTGTTATGATTTATTTTTTCAGGGAAAAACTGAATATTGACATTCTGTGCAGTCAAAGGAATAAAACAAAACAGCATTAGAACAAACAGTAAAAGAGATTTGATCTCAATAGTTCTTTTTTTGTAGAAAAAAATGTTTTTCATGACATCATATTATTAATAAATAAAAAAACAGTTTAATTTGTAAAGACTGTTGGAGATAATTATAATTCTTTTTCAAAGATATGGACAAATTATTTCAAAAAATCACCCAAAATAGACTATTTTGAGTGATACATAATAAACTACTGATAATCAGAGTTTTTTGTTGACCTACCAGGACTCGAACCCGGACCAAGAGAACCAGAATCTCTTGTGCTACCATTACACCATAGGTCAATTTTGAGGCGCAAAGATATATAAAAAAATTTAAGATTGTAACAATACCGTGGCATAAGCCGCAACTCCTTCTTCTCTTCCTATGAAGCCGAGAGTCTCTGTGGTAGTTGCCTTAATTGATATTCTATCAATAGAAATCCCTGTAACACCGGCAATTTTTTCTCTCATAAGAGGAACATAAGGTGAAATCTTAGGTTGCTGAAGAAGTATCGTAATGTCAACATTAACTAATTTATAACCTTTCTCTTTTATCATCTGCACCACCCTGTCAAGAAGAACCTTACTATCTATTCCAAGGAATTCATCTGAATCATCGGGAAAATGTGTTCCTATATCCCCCAAAGCTAGAGCACCAAGCATTGCATCACACAATGCGTGAATAAGAACATCTCCATCAGAATGAGCTATGCATCCTTTACTGTGTTCAATTTTAATTCCCCCCAACGAAAAAGGCAGATTTAGTGCAAGTTGGTGCACATCAAATCCGTTTCCTACTCTAACTTCCATTATCCTGTTATTAATATTATAAATACAAAAATAAAAAATTGTTAACTTTGTAACAATTAATTAAAACAAATATCATGGGAATTAGTTTCTTTAATACACCTCGACACAAAGTCTTCCACTATGATCCTATCTTTTATAATAAAGAAAAGGAGAATATGAAAGATCGTTATGCAAAGTACGGAAAAATATACGAGAAAGATGGAGAAGAAACAGATGGTACAAATTGTGAAGGACCAACGTATATCCCGGGAAAAAATATTAGAGGCGCCATAAGAAAAAATATGGATAACAACAGAAAACAAGCCGGTAATTCCAAATTAAAAACAATTTTAATGATTCTGGCTGTTCTTGGTGCAATAGTAGTTGCCTTTTATCTTGGTGCAGGTATCATGAATTTACTTAAATAGATGTTAAGAGTATTACCGGCAAATATTTCCAATCTGATTGCTGCGGGAGAGGTTGTACAACGCCCCGCCTCAGTTGTAAAAGAATTAATGGAAAATGCTGTTGACGCCGGAGCAAAAAATATTTCAGTTATCATTCTTGATGCGGGTAAAACACTCATACAGGTTATTGATGACGGTTGCGGAATGACAATTGATGAAGCCAAATTGTGCTTCGAACGTCATGCAACATCAAAAATAAACACTGCAGATGATTTGGAGCATATTATGACTTACGGGTTCAGAGGAGAAGCTCTTGCATCTGTTGCTGCCATTTCAGAAGTAACTTTAAAAACAAGAAAAGCAGATTCAGAAATCGGCACCCATATTGAAATTACCGGATCAAAGATTGTCAACGAAAAACCTGTTTCAATCCCGGTAGGAAGCAATTTCGCTGTAAGAAACATATTTTTTAATGTTCCTGCACGCCGTAAGTTCTTAAAAACTGATGCTGCCGAACTTAGGCATATTACATCAGAATTTATTAAAGTTGCTCTGACAAGAGAAAATATCTCATTTAAACTTACTCATAATGGTAAGGATATTTACAACCTTAAATCAGTACATAATCAAAAGCAGAGAATATTAGAGAGTTGCGGAAAAGAGATAATAAAAGAATTGGTAGATGTCAACACTGAGACCTCAGTCATTAAAGTTAGCGGTTTTGTAGGGAAACCGGAAGATGCACGGAAAACGCTTGGGAATCAGTACCTATTCATTAATGGAAGATATTTTAAAAGTCCGTATATTAACAAAGCAATTTGCAAACCCTATGAAAATTTAATTTCTAATGGATATACCCCTTCCTATTTTATTTTTCTTGAAACCGATCCTGAAAAAATTGATGTAAATATCCATCCGGCAAAAACAGAAATTAAATTTGAAGATGATTCTATGATATTTGAGATTGTTCTCGCAAGTGTCCGTGAAGCACTC
>JBAXYG010000244.1:0-2619 GCA_041670905.1 Bacteroidales bacterium | reverse complement strand
GGAGTCAAGAGCAGAGGCAAAGAAAAAAGCATTATAAATGCAAGAATATTTATAAATAAGAAAGTTCCACGTTTCCTTATTATCTGCTTATCAATTATCATATTGTGATTATTATTATTCAAAGTTATATTTTTTATTCAAATCTTATTGCATCAATCGGATTCAGTTGTGCTGCTTTCTTTGCCGGATACCAGCCAAAAAATATCCCGGTTAAGGTACAAACCACAAATGATAATACCACAGAATATGCCTGAACAGATGTTGACCAACCAAACATATTGATTATACTTGAAGCGCCAACTCCTAATATTACACCAATAATACCACCTGTAACACTTATTATTACAGCCTCAATCAAAAATTGTATAAGAATATGACGTCCCTTTGCACCTATGGACATTCTCAATCCTATTTCTCTTGTACGTTCAGTAACAGAAACATACATTATATTCATAATTCCAATACCACCGACAAGCAATGATATACCTGCCACACATCCCAAAAGAATAGTAAGCATGTCCATAATTGAAGACATAGTGTCCATCATTTCCTGCTGAGAACGAACATTAAAATCATTTTCTTCTCCTATCGCTATATTATGATTAATCTGTAATATTTCAGTAATTTCTGCAATCGCTTGATCAGTATACTCCTCAGAAATCGCTGAAGAGATTATTCCCTGTATATATGTAATTGCCAAAAAACGTTTTTGAACAGTCGTATAAGGGGCAATAATCAAATCATCTTGATCCATCCCCATAGTATTATATCCTTTTGATTGAAGTACACCAATAATTTTCATAGGTATTTTATTAAACCTGATGACTTGTCCTAGAGGATCTTCTCCATTTGGGAATAGTTCATCAATAACAGTTTTACCTACCACACATACTTTTGAAGCATGCTTAATATCATTATCTTCAAACATACTTCCCTGCTCCACACTATATCCTCTTATATCAAGGTAATCAGAATTCACACCATACATTGTAGTAGGCGTATTATTTGCGCCTTGAATTGCCTGTCCACTTGTATTCACCGTCGGGGATATTTTTGAAAGGTAACTCGTTTCGCGTATCAGTGATTCATAATCAGTCAGTTTAAGCGTTTGCATACTTGATGCACTTTGACGTACTCCTCCAAACTGACCATTCCCGGGTTGAACCATTATCATGTTCGAACCCATAGAACCGATTTCTTCACGGATGCTCTTTTTTGAACCAGCACCTATTGCCAACATTGATATAACAGATGCAACACCAATGATTATACCCAACATAGTGAGAAAACCTCTCATTTTATTATTTATCAAGGCTTTAAATGCAATCCTTATTAAATTTTTATAATTCATTACTTTAATTTTTCAATTTATTATTCTGATTCGACAGGCAAAGCCTTAAGAACATCTTTTGCGGAAGCGACTTTTTTATTTAGAGTATCACTGGTAATCCTGCCGTCTCTAAGAACTATAGTTCTGCTGCTAAATTGAGAAAGCTCTGAGTTATGCGTTACGAATATTATTGTCTTACCTTCCTGATGAAGGTCCTGAAACAAAGCCAATATTTCATATGAAGTACGAGTATCTAAATTTCCTGTAGCCTCATCAGCCAGTAATATGACCGGATCATTTACAAGAGCCCGTGCAATAGCAACACGTTGTTGCTGTCCTCCGGAAAGTTGATTGGACTTATGAGCAAACCTATCTCCCAACCCTACTTCTTTAAGTCTCTTTATTGCTTTTTCACGACGCTGTATTGCATTTACATTTCTATTGTACATAAGCGGTAATTCAACATTTTCAACTGAAGTGGTTTTAGGAAGAAGATTATAAGACTGGAAAATAAACCCAATCTTTCTATTTCTCAATGTCGCTCTGTCATTTTTGTTTATGTCCTTTACAGAAACCCCATCAAGATAATATTCTCCCCCAGTTGCAACATCCAAACATCCCAATATATTTAATAGAGTTGATTTGCCTGAGCCACTGGTCCCCATTATTGTCACAAATTCTCCTTCACTAATTGTAAATGAAATTCCGCGCAAAGCATGTACTACTTCATCTCCAACCAGAAAATCTCTCTTTAAATTTTCTATTTTAATTATTTCACTCATAGTGATATTTAATTATAACTACAATTATTTTGTTCTCTTATTATCTCCGCTTATAGCATGTTTAGGCATAAACGGATTACTGGTTTCCGAATTTGTTGTATCAGAATCTATCTGAATACCGGTTTTTGTCCCCACAATTATTTTATCACCTTTATCCAATCCCGAAATTATCTCAGTATATATTCCATCCGTCGCACCTGCCTTTATTTCAATAGGATAAACCTTTCCTTGAGTATCCTGCCCCCAAACACATTTTTCCGGTATAGATCCAATATAATTACTTGGGGTAAATCTCAAGGCTCTTACCGGAACTGCCAGAACATTTTCTTTATTAAGAGTCAATATTGTGACATTTGCAGTCAACCCAGGTTTAAGTTTCAAATCTGGATTAGGCGCATCAATAACAACCTCATAAGTAACAACATTAGATGTTGTTGTTGCCAAAAGGCGTACCTGTACAACTTCTCCTTTAAAAATATCATCAGGATATGCATCCACCTCAAAAGT
>JBAXYG010000243.1:0-2626 GCA_041670905.1 Bacteroidales bacterium | reverse complement strand
TTCAGAGTTAAAAACAGAAAACATTTCACTACCTTTAAACTTGATGTATAATGGGAAACAGGACATGGAGATATCTGTTGCCCCTTATTCCTTTAAAATATACAGTAATAAAAAATGACTTATAGTATGAAAAAGATTATATTTTTATTTGCGGCAATACTTTGCCTGTTTGGTTGTAATATTCAACACAAAGCAATAGAGACTGATCTGCAGCATCCTGAATGGGTAAAGGATGCAATAATTTATGAAGTGAATGTTCGCCAATATACACCTGAAGGAACATTTTCAGCATTGGAAAATCACTTGGACCGATTACAGAAAACAGGTATTGACATACTATGGATGATGCCTATCTATCCTATCGGGGTTGAAGAAAGAAAAGGTACTCTTGGAAGTTACTATGCAGTTCAAGATTACTACGGGGTAAATCCGGAATTCGGCACGATTGAAGATTTTAAGCATTTTCTTAATAAGGCACATCAGATGGGATTTAAAGTAATTCTTGACTGGGTGGCAAATCATACTTCAAGAGATGCGGTATGGGTAAAAGAAAATCCTGAATGGTTTTGTAGGGACTCTCTGGGTAATATTGCTACTTTGTACGACTGGACTGATGTATCTGTTCTTAACTATGAAAAGAGTGAGGTTAGAGAGGCTATGATTTCTGCCATGAAATATTGGGTGGAAGTAGGAGTGGACGGTTTTCGTTGTGATGTGGCAGCTGAAGTTCCTGTTGATTTTTGGAATGAATGTACAACTGAACTAAGAGAAGTAAGCGACAGCTTATTTTTCCTTGCTGAGGCAGAAAAAGACAGTTTGCAGTTTGTCGCTTTTGACTCATATTATTCATGGAAGCAAATGCAGAAATGGTATGATTTGGCATCAGGTAAAATAAATGCTGATTCATTGGCTGATTTCTATGTCAACTATGAGAAGAATAGTGGTATGCCGCATTATAGTATACCTATGAATTTTACATCAAACCATGATCAGAATTCATGGACAGGAACGGACATAGAAAAATTCGGTGAAGCATACAGGCAGTTTGCCGTATTATCTTTTGTCGTTCCTGGCATGCCTATGATTTACAGTGGACAGGAGGTAAGTCTTGATAAACGATTGAAATTTTTTGTAAAAGATACGATTGATTGGACGAATGATAAATTTGAAATGGGTGAGCTTTATAAGTCACTAATAAAAATGAGAGACAATCATGCCTCTTTATGGGCGCAACCATGGGGCGGAACAATGCTTATTCTTCCTTCTGATAAACCGGAACAGATTTTTGCTTTTGAAAGAGAGGTTGAGGGTGATCTTTGCCTTGCGATGTTTAACTTTTCAAATAAAGAGGTGACATTCAATGTTGAAAATCATATTGTCACTAAGGATAATCAGTTTACCCTCCCTCCTCATGGATATCATATTATATTCAGTTTAGGTGATTACTTTGGTAACTGTGGCACTAACCTCAAAAAAGAAAATGGACCTGAAAAATGAAAAAATTATTAATATTATTATTGGTTTTTATTGGTATAAGTGCATATGCCCAAAAAATTGAGAGAGTAGAACCTCCCTGTTGGTGGATTGATATGGATACTCCTTTACAGCTTATGATATATGGTGAAAATCTTAAGGGTTCTACTGTTGTTACGGCAAAAAAAATAAAAGGGATTACTGTAGGCAAGATATATGATGCCGATAGTCCAAATTATATTTTTTTTGATCTTAATATAGGTCCAAAGTCACTTCCTGGAAGGTATGATTTTATTGTCACGACTTCTACCGGTGAAAAATTGAAATTTTCCTATACAATAAATAATAGAAAGGAACAATCTGCAAATCGTAAAAGTTTCGGATCACAGGATATGGTATATCTTATTATGCCGGACAGATTTGCAAATGGAGATTCGACTAATGATATTCAAACGGAGGCAATTGAAAAAGCCGACAGAAAAAATAATGGTGGTCGCCATGGGGGTGATATTCAGGGTATAATAAATAATCTTGACTATCTCTCTTCTCTTGGCGTTACTGCTATATGGTCAACCCCCTTATTGTTTGACAATGAGAAAACTTATTCGTATCACGGCTATGCTTGTGCCGATTATTATAAGATTGATCCGCGTTTTGGTACAAATGAATTATATAAGGAGTATGTAGCAAAGGCTCATTCTAAAGGAATAAAAATAATTATGGATATGGTTCCCAATCATTGCGGAACAGCTCATTGGTGGATGAAAGACCTCCCATTTAAAGATTGGATATTCACATTTGATAAATATACAGTTTCTAATTTTGCAATATCCACTCAAGCTGACCCACATGCCAGTGATTATGACAGAACACTTTGTACTATGGGATGGTTTGATTCAACTATGCCGGATATGAATGTTGGACAGCCTTTTTTGAACCGATATTTTACTCAATGGGCAATATGGTGGATTGAATATGCCGATTTGGATGGTCTCCGTGTTGATACATATCCATACACTGAAAAAAATGCAATTGCCAAATGGACTAAAAATATATTGAATGAATATCCATATCTTAATATTGTTGCAGAGTGCTGGTATTCCGATGCTTTGTCAATTTCATATTGGGAGGGAGCAAAAAAACAAAAGGATGG
>JBAXYG010000242.1:0-2629 GCA_041670905.1 Bacteroidales bacterium | reverse complement strand
ATAAGCATACATGGTCCTGAACTTATATACACCAATTATTTTTCCACCTTTACCTACTCTTTTTAATTTGATAATAGGACCTTCATTGGGTTTTATATCTATAAAAGGTTCTTTCACTTTAACGGCAACAACATAAAAATCTCCATTATAATATGCTTCCTGATGAACATCAAATCCGGCCATATACAAACGGCCCAGCATCTCTACTCTTGGGTAAATTCTATTTTTACCACCTGTGATACCAAAATAAATACGCTTAATTAATGGCATTTTAGGCAAAAATCTATGCCAAAAATATGATATACAATAAAATAGCCAATTAATTATAGGGGGGTAGCTTTTTAATATACTTTGCTTTTGTAACATACTTGTTTTACAACAACAAATAAAATAGCCACTCAATTTTAATTTATTATTACATTCAGACAGATACTTATTTAATTCGATAACGTTGTTTACTTTCTGAAGAAGAATAATAAGAGAACACAATTTCTCTTTCAACTCAGACTTCAAATCATTAACAGTTGTTGAAAGTAAAAACATGGTACTGGAATTAAACTTCATACCATTTAATTCTTTCCATTCAATAGGGTTATTAATTTTTTTTCTCTCAACTATGGATAAGAATTTTGCAAGGTCTCCTACATTCTCCTCACTACAAAGTTGAGCCACATTCTCATATTCATTCCCGTTAAAATTATTTTCGTCTTCTTCAAAGGAATAAGGGATTTTCTTGATAAAGAAATATCGGTATATCAAATATATAAAAGACTCAAGGAATAATATTATTATAGCCACAATAAGAATAGAAATATCCTGACCTGATTCTGAATAAAAATGTTTTTTAAAACAAAATACTGCTAACGATAATATAATATCTATAAAAAATATTGAGCTTAATGCATATCGACTATTTTTATAAGAATCAAAATTTAATTTATTTATTATGACCCCTATAATCACCCACAATACAGCCGCAAATAATAAAAACAGCCGTGGTGGTGTACTTACGAAAAAGTGAGTTATCCAATAAGCAATCAATACAATGAATAAATCAGCTATTATAAGGATAGCCCATTTCCTAACTTTATGCATGGATTCCCCTAAAAAAAGTTATTATAAATTCAAGTATTATTAAATTATTATAAACTCCAATAATTTAGGTTATTTATTTTTCCTCTGTAAATTCCCTTTATATCAAAAAAAGTTGCATTTTTTGATGCAATCGATTCAAAATATTCTTCATCAAAGTTTTCATATTGTCGGTGGGACACGGCCATTACTATTCCATCATAACCTTTTCCGGCCTTTTCCACCATTTCTACTCCATATTGAAGTTTCACCTCGTGTGGATTGGCAAAAGGATCAACAATATCAACCTTTAAACCATATTCGCAAAGTTCTTTAACAATGTCAATTACTTTTGAATTACGTATATCGGAAACATTCTCCTTGAATGTTACTCCCATCACTAATACTCTTGCTCCAAGTATATTTTTTCCTGATTTTACAATATATTTTACTATTTTCTTTCCAATATATCCGCCCATGGAATCATTCACAAAACGACCGGCATTTATCATCTGTGGATGATATTTAAGCCTGTTAGCTTTATATACGAGATAATAAGGATCCACCCCTATGCAATGACCTCCTACGAGTCCAGGGTAAAACTTCAAAAAATTCCATTTTGTCCCGGCAGCTTCTATAACATCATAAGTATTGATTCCAATTCTGCTGAAAATTATTGAAAGTTCGTTCATCAATGCTATATTGACATCACGCTGAGTATTCTCTATAATCTTTGCTGCCTCTGCAACCTTCAATGAAGGAGCGCAATAAACTCCTGCCTTTATTACAATTTCATATACTTTTGCAATAGTATCTAAAGCCTCAGCATCACAACCAGAAACAATTTTTTTAGTGTTTGTGAGAGTATTAACCTTGTCTCCAGGATTTATCCTCTCAGGAGAGTATCCAACCTTAAAATCGGTACCAAATTTTAATCCTGATATTTTTTCTAAAATAGGAATACAATCTTCTTCCGTACATCCCGGATAGACGGTTGACTCATATACCACATAATCTCCTTTCTTAAGTACCTTTCCCGCAACTGTTGTTGCATCAAGAAGATATTTCAAATCAGGGAAATTAGATTCATCAATTGGAGTAGGAACCGCAACAATAAAAAATGTAGCCTCTTTCAATTTTTCAATTGAAGAAGTGAATTCAATATCAACATTTTTAAAGGCATTTTCATCAAGTTCTCTGCATGGATCAACCTTATGCCTCATTTTCTCCAGTTTATCCTCATTCACATCAAATCCTATAACCGATATTTTTTTTGCAAATTCAAGAGCTATCGGTAAACCTACATAACCAAGACCAATCAATGCCAATTTAATCTCTTTATTTAATAACTGCTCGTACATTTTAATTCAATATTATATTACACATTAATAATTTTTTATAGCAATGCTTCCTGAGTCCCATATGTAGGAATCAGTAAAATACACTAAAACTACTTTAATCAATGGCAACATTATGATTATCATTGCCATTGATTATTAATCGAGATATAATACAAATAAGTTAACAATTGTTTTTTATCTTCAAGAATTATATTGTT
>JBAXYG010000241.1:0-2638 GCA_041670905.1 Bacteroidales bacterium | reverse complement strand
TTTTAATTACGGACAGATCAAGATCCTTAAACATAGCTCTCATTGAAAGGCCGGCATTATTTATTAAAATATCTATGCCACCAAACCGTTCAACGCCTTTTTCAACAAGATTGCGGCAATCCGCCTCAATGGAAACATCTGTTTTTAAACAAAGTACATCCGTCTGGCAAGAAAGTTCCCCGGCTATAGCGTCAAGTTTATTCTGCGAACGTGCTGCAAGTATCAGTTTTGCACCCTTTGACGCAAATAATCTAGCAGAAGCCAGTCCTATTCCTGAACTGGCTCCTGTTATAATTATTATTTTGCCTTTAAAGTTCATTTGCAGTACACTATTTCAAAGACATATCCTGCATCTCTTCAGCATCATATACTCCTTCTGCAAGTCTCTTTTTTACATCAGAAAATGCATTCAAAGTATATTCAACATCTTCAAGCGTATGTGCTGCTGTAGGTATAATGCGGAACATCAACACATCTTTCGGAACTACCGGATATGTTACAGCAGAACAGAATATATGGTAATTACTTCTCAGGTCTATCAATATGTTTGTAGCCTGAGCAACATTCCCTTTTAAAAAGACAGGTGTAACACAAGCCTCAGCAACACCTATATCGAATCCACGTTTACGTAACCCAAACTGAAGGGCATGAGTCACAGTCCACAACTTATTACGGAGTTCATCTCCTTCTGGTCCGCGTATAATCTCAAGACGTTTTAGACATCCCTCTACAATAGGCATAGGAAGTGCTTTTGCATAAATCTGAGAACGAAGATTATATCTTAAATAATTTATTATACCGCGAGGTCCTGCAACAAAACCTCCTATCGTAGCCATTGATTTTGCATAAGCCCCGATATAAAGATCAATCTGCTCCATAACTCCGAAATGCTCCGAAGTGCCACGTCCATGAGGACCCATCACTCCAAATCCGTGAGCGTCATCAATAAGAATTCTAAAATTATATTTCTTTTTAAGAGCAACTATCTTGTCAAGAATACCAAGAGCACCAGTCATACCATATACACCTTCGGTGATAAGTAAAACGCCCCCTCCTGTCTCTTCACATACTTTTAAGGCTCTTTGAATGGTTTTCTCACATTTTTCAATATCGTTGTGAGGATAAACCATCCTCTTACCCATGTGTAAACGACAACCATCAATAAGACAAGCATGAGCTTCAGAGTCATATACAATAACATCATGTCGGGTAAGCAGGGCGTCAATTGTAGAAACTATACCCTGATAACCAAAATTAAACAGATAAGCATCCTCTTTCTTTTCAAAGTCTGCCAATTCTCTTTCAAGTTTTTCATGTAACGAAGTATGACCTGTCATCATTCTTGACCCCATTGGATATGCCATACCCCATTTTGCGGCAGCCTCAGCATCTACTTTTCTTATTTCAGGATGATTAGCAAGACCTAAATAGTTATTTAAACTCCAGCAAAGGACATCCTGCCCGTTGAATTTCATTCTAGGTCCAAGTTCCCCTTCTAATTTTGGATACATGAAATATCCTTGTGCTTTTTCCCAATATTGCCCTAAAGGGCCACCTGAATCTTTGTTTATTCTTTCAAAAATATCCATTGTATCTTATTTATGCATCAATATTTGCGTATTTTGCATTTTGCTCAATAAATTCCCTGCGTGGCGGAACATCATCCCCCATAAGCATAGAAAATATCCTGTCAGCCTCAACAGCACTATCAATATTGATTTGTCTGAGAATTCGTTTTGCAGGATCCATAGTTGTATCCCAAAGCTGTTCAGCGTCCATCTCACCAAGACCTTTGTATCGTTGTACTTTTACTCCGGAATCTTTTCCTTTACCTATGCGAACTACTGCTGCAGACCTTTCTTCATCTGTCCAGCAATACTCTTCTTCTTTACCTTTTTTAACAAGGTATAGAGGTGGTGTAGCTATATATACATATCCGTTTCTGATAAGATCAGGCATATAACGGAAGAAAAAAGTCAAGATAAGAGTGGTAATGTGGCTACCATCCACATCAGCATCTGTCATTATAACCACTTTATGATAACGTAATTTGGATAAGTTTAAAGCTTTAGGATCCTCTTCTGTACCGATGGTAACTCCCAGAGCAGTAAATATATTTCTTATTTCTTCACTTTCAAATACTTTGTGATCCATAGCCTTCTCTACATTTAGAATCTTACCTCTCAAGGGAAGAATCGCTTGGAAAAGTCTATCCCTACCCTGCTTTGCTGTTCCGCCTGCAGAATCTCCTTCGACAAGAAACAACTCACAATGAACAGGATCTCTATCTGAACAGTCAGCCAATTTACCGGGAAGTCCGGAGCCTGACATAACGGTTTTGCGTTGAACCAACTCACGTGCCTTACGGGCAGCATGTCGAGCAGTTGCTGCAAGAATAACTTTATCTACAATAACTCTGGCATCCTTAGGGTTTTCTTCAAGATAATTTTCTAGAGCAGTACTTGTAGCTTGTGAAACAGCAGCCATAACCTCACCGTTTCCCAGCTTGGTTTTAGTCTGTCCCTCAAATTGAGGTTCAGCAACTTTTACCGAAATCACAGCAGTAAGACCTTCCCTAAAATCGGAAGGATCAATGTCAAACTTCAATTTTGATAAAAAGCCGTTCTTTTCAGCATAG
>JBAXYG010000240.1:0-2643 GCA_041670905.1 Bacteroidales bacterium | reverse complement strand
CTTTTCGCAGCTTACCGCGTCCTTCTTCGCCTCTAGAAGCCTAGGCATCCTCCGTTCGCCCTTCTTTACTTCGTCTATATGAAACTCGTTGAATTATTCAATCTCTTGATTAACTCTCCTTGATAAATTACATCTCTGCTTTTATCCTTCGTTTTTGAAATTGTAGTCCCTAATTTTTTTGGTATCTCGCGATACCCTACTCTATTACAGACTAATTCTTCTTCTTTACAGTTTATTTTTACCTCGTTATCTCTCTCAATAAATCAATGAACTTTGTCCACTTCGATTGGCCACTCAAGGCCTTTTTGATCAATTTCTCTCACCAATAATCCGAAATGGGCTGCAAAGGTAACCACATTTTTTCAATCTCCAAATTTTTTCTACCTTTGTTTCTTTATAAAAAAAGAAAAACCTAAAAAAATAATATTCTATGGAAAATGATGAAATCAAGCCGAAAGGTCTTCCTGAAAACGCATATCGCGAATTAAAACCCGGAGAAAATTATGAGCCGATAATGTCTCCCCAAAAAAAATACCCGGAAGTGAATGGATGGTCAGTAACTGTAGGTATTATAATGACTATTATTTTTTCCGCTGCCGCAGCATATCTCGGTTTAAAAGTAGGACAAGTATTTGAAGCGGCAATTCCTATAGCAATAATAGCAGTAGGACTTTCAAGTACCTTAAAGAGGAAGAATTCGCTTGGGGAGAACGTAATCATCCAGTCAATCGGTTCATGTTCAGGCGCAATTGTGGCAGGCGCAATTTTTACTCTTCCAGCATTATACATTTTACAGGACAAATACCCTGAATTAACAGTTGATTTTTCAAAAGTCTTTTTTAGTTCCCTGTTAGGTGGCATTTTAGGCATTCTTTTTCTAATTCCTTTCAGAAAATACTTTGTAAAAGAAATGCATGGTAAATATCCTTTTCCTGAAGCCACAGCCACAACGCAAGTACTTATAAGCGGAGAGACAGGCGGAAAAGGAGCAAAACTTTTGCTTATTAGCGGATTGATTGGCGGAGCATATGATTTTATAGTATCAACATTTGGATGGTGGTCAGAAACAATTACTACACGCATAATACCATGGGGTGAAGCCATTGCAGAAAAAGCAAAAGTTGTCATAAAGATGAATGTTGGAGCTGCTGTCCTAGGCCTTGGGTATATCATAGGAATAAAATACGCTTTTATCATTTGCTGTGGTTCATTTCTTGTCTGGCTTGTTATAATTCCACTGATGAACCTTATCTGGGGACCTGATGTTCTGGATATGATGAATACAGGGCTTATGGCAACTATAGGATCCATGCCTCCTGAAGATATATTTAAAATTTATGCACGGCATATAGGCATAGGAGGAATCGCTACAGCAGGAGTTATAGGCATAATCAAATCAGCTGGAATTATAAAATCAGCTTTAGGTCTTGCAGTTAAAGAGTTGAGAGGAAAAAAAGAAAATGTAGATAAAGATAATATTCGTACTCAACGCGATATATCAATGAAAATAGTTGCCATAGGAGTACTTGCTACTTTAGCTTTGACATTTGTGTTTTTCTATTTTGGAGTTGTTACAAATATATGGCATGCAGTCATAGCAATATTAGTTGTCGGCATTATCGCTTTTTTGTTTACAACGGTGGCGGCAAATGCAATTGCAATTGTAGGTACAAATCCGGTGAGCGGTATGACTTTGATGACTTTAATTCTCACATCAGTAATTATGGTTGCTGCAGGACTTAAAGGAACGGCGGGTATGACAGCGGCCCTAATAATAGGCGGGGTTGTTTGTACTGCCCTTTCTGTTGCAGGCGCATTTGTTACTGATTTTAAAGTAGGATATTGGTTGGGAAGCACTCCTAAAAAACAGGAAAGTTGGAAATTTCTAGGAACTCTCGTTGCAGCAGCAACAGTAGGAGGCGTAATAATTGTACTTAATAAAACTTATGGGTTTACAGGAGAAAATGCTTTGGTTGCACCTCAGGCAAATGCAATGGCTGCAGTTATTGAACCATTAATGTCTGGAGGCGGAGCACCTTGGCTTCTATATGGAATCGGAGCAATTATTGCAATTGTTCTCACTCTATTTAGAGTTCCTGCATTGGCTTTCTCTTTAGGAATGTTTATACCAATGGAACTAAATCTACCTCTATTAGTAGGTGGGGCCATTGCTTGGTTTGTAAGCACAAGAAGTAAAGATAAAGCGTTAAATGAAGCCCGCAAAGATAGAGGTACCTTATTGGCTTCAGGATTTATCGCCGGTGGGGCATTGATGGGTGTTGTAAGTGCTGTTCTACGTTTTTCAGGTATAAATATACTTAACAGTACATGGCAAGGATCACACTCAGCTGAAGCAATTGCAATTATAGCTTACCTTGGTATTATTGCTTATCTTGTATTTGACTGCTTAAAGGCAAAAAAAGAAATAAAGTAAATGTTTAATTTGGATAACAGTATTTTATTTGCCCTAACTTTAACATTTTTTGCCGGTCTGTCGACAGGCATAGGGGGAATAATAGTATTCTTTACAAAGAAATTAAATAAGAATTTTTTATCTGCTGCACTCGGGATTTCGGCAGGTGTAATGATTTTCATCTCATTTGTTGAACTTTTCACTGAGGCTAAGACGTCACTTATAGGATT
>JBAXYG010000239.1:0-2655 GCA_041670905.1 Bacteroidales bacterium | reverse complement strand
TAATTTGCAAGGGCGCACCATTGCCTAGAAAACCACCAAGCATGATAGTTGAGCCTTCTTTTACCATTGCGGCCGCATCCTCAAGAGAAATCTTCTTTTTCATCAGTATTTAATGATATTTAATAAATTAATATAAAAACCGAGCTAATTAAAACAATATTTAATACATCTTACAAAAATAGGCAAAAAAAAAGGGTTTATCAACCTTTTTTGCGCATAATTTAAATTTCAAATGCAAAAAAGAGATAAAACAAAGTATTTAAAAATAATTAATCTCCCATTATCTATTATGAACAGGTGTGGCATAAATTCCAATAAAAATCTTTTTGACAGCATCTTTATCCACCCCTTCAGGCACCTTTTCTATCTGTTTTTCAACATATTCATTAAATGTCTTAGAGTCAATTGGTGTATAGAATGAAGAAAAATCCTTTATTTTGGAATTTCCACTCTCTTTTTCAAGCATATCCGCAGCAACATAATTGTTTGGCCAAAGTTTGAATGCAGGCAAAATCCTTGAATCCATAATTTCAGCAAGTTTTCTGAATTTATCATTTTTTTCATATGAGTCAGCCTCTTCAAGTTCTTCTCTGGTAATTGGTTTACAAAAATTAACATGTACATTGCCTTTTTTCTGTTTCAAACCGGTCAAAATACTAACAAGGTCTTCCCCTCCTTTCTTTTTATATCCACCCTGCTCTTTAGTATACCAGACTTCAATAGCTTTCAATAAATCGCATGGTTCATATTCATATGAAACAGAAACAGGCATAATGGAAATCTCTTCAAAATCATCAACAAAATCACCTCTACCACTCATATCAAGCATTTTAATAAGTCCTTGCTCTGTAACATCAAAACCATCTTTTGTTCTACCGTTTCTATGAGCCAACCAAATTGAAGACTCATTGCTTGTAATTTTCTCCCGAATGTACTCTGAAAGCACTTTAGATGCAGCATATACTTCACGTGGGTTATCACTTCTTATAACCTTTATCATTCTGTTAGATCTTATCAGATCTTCAATGAAAGGATTAATCATAAGATTGTCACCTACAGCTATTTCACTAAGAGGTAATGAATTTCTGAAAAACAAAATCTGTATAAAAGCTGAGTCAAGAACTATATCCCTGTGATTTGACAACATAAGGAACTTTTTTGTTCCAACACCTTTTGAACCATTATCACTCCGAAAATATTCAATTCCGTTGCAGGTAAGTCCGGCAGTGGTTTGTTTAACAATACTCTCAATTGCTTTCGACATCGCTTTTTGCTGAAAATCATCTACTGATTCAACAGAGGAAAGAAGTGCCCTAAATTCATTACTATTCTGTCCTGGAAAAAGAAAATCAACCATAGGCTCTATCAGAGGAGAGGCAGCCACCCTTTTAAGAGCTAACCCCGTCTCAATATCATTATACGGTCTAATATCATCAAACATTTTTTTCACTTTAATTTTTAACTCTTTACAACCGTTTGTTAACAACCATTCTATATTGTCTTTTCTTTTCTTGAATAGAGATCAATAAGCGGTATTACTGTCATTATGTAAAGAAAGGCCAATAATAGTACAGCATACAACCCCTCAATCGTCAATGCAATGCCAATCACATAACAGAAAGAAAAGGCATGCAATAATATAACAATAACGGCAATGAGCAACACCGAGCGCAATTTAAAAAGCCTCCAAAGTATCAGTGAAACTGAACCGATAAGCAATGGGATAATAAAGAAGAAATTTTCTCCAATAGCAAAGTAAGACACGGCACTCAATACAAGTAGAACCAACATCGTGCCATAAAAAATTTCTAAAGAGTACTTTGTGACGCCAGAAGCGGCGGCACTTTTACGAATAGCAGTTGAAGAAACAAGATTAGCTGCCTTTCTACGTTTTAACAAGTAGCACCATAAACTAATAACTGCAAGCAAAGCAACAATAACAATCATAGCCGTATTATAAAACTCCCCTCCCTTTACATCTCCGAACAATATGAAATATCTCCCCAATAATTTTGAACTTATCCAAGAAAGAAGATATCCTAAAGCAAAAATGATCAAAGTAAACAGAAATATTCTGCCCATAGTCTTAAATACCCTACCTGAATGTATCCTGCCACTTAAAATTGAAAAACAAAAAGCAAGGCAGAATAATGCCAACGTTATTGCATTCAATAATGCATATCCCCCTTTTGAAAAATTAAATATGCCCAACAGAGGAATAGTAAATGAAATATTATCTTTTTCAGCCTTTAAATAATCAACATCTCGATATTCTATACCAGTAAGGTACTCCTTCATAATAGGCTCTATTTGAGCTCCGTAATGTTGAATTGCGTAAAGGGAAATATTTGAATAATTGTCTAAGTCGTTATGATAATGATATCTATCATCAATTACAGAAAAATTCAAGCCTGGAAGAGAATCCTTAAGAAGTGTATAATCAGTAAAATTAGGCATTGTCTTATATACAACCGAAGTAAATGTGTATGTATATGGATGTTTTGCCACATCAGCATATAAATTCATCACTTTTGTATTGTTTGTACCTGTTTCAAAAAGCAAAGCAGGCCCCTTCATTCCTCTTGCATCAATGTTAAGAACCAGCCCCACATTTTCAAAAAGTTCCGGATCTTTTTCAATAGCATTTTTTATTCC
>JBAXYG010000238.1:0-2678 GCA_041670905.1 Bacteroidales bacterium | reverse complement strand
GGAATGATGCTTGATGTTTCCAGACATTTTTTTCCGATAGAATTTGTGAAAAGATATATAGACATACTTGCACTTCATAATGTCAATCATTTTCATTGGCACCTTTCTGAAGATCAGGGATGGAGAATAGAGATAAAGAAATATCCTAAACTTACTGAATTTGGCTCTTTGAGAAAAGAGACTGTCATTGGTCATAATAGTGGAGAATATGATGGAATGCCTTATGGAGGATATTATACACAAGAAGAGGCAAAGCAGATAGTGGCATATGCTGCAGAAAGATATATAACTGTTATTCCTGAAATAGATATGCCTGGACATATGCGCGCCGCGCTTGCATCATATCCTGAGTTGGGATGTACAGGAGGCCCATATGAAGTGTGGACAAAATGGGGCGTATCTGATGATGTCCTTTGTGTCGGTAATGACAATACATTAAACTTTATTAAGAATGTTTTGACAGAAATTTTAGATATTTTTCCATCTGAATACATACATATTGGTGGAGACGAATGTCCTAAAACACGTTGGAAAGAATGTCCAAAATGTCAGGAAAAAATAGAGAAAGAGGGGTTAATAGGTGATGAAAATCATAGTAGAGAAGAGCGCCTTCAAAGCTATTTTATTTCGTATGTAGAAGATTTTCTAAACAGCAAAGGAAGACGAATTATTGGTTGGGATGAAATTCTTGAGGGTGGATTGGCCCCTAATGCCACGGTTATGTCATGGAGAGGAATCGATGGTGGGATAGAGGCAGCTAAGCAGAAACACAGAGTTATTATGACGCCTAATGGATACCTCTATTTTGACCACTATCAATCACGAGAGGTTGAAAAAGAGCCTATGGCAATCGGAGGATATACTCCGGTTGAAAAAGTATATGCTTTTGAACCTGTTCCATCCACTCTTTCTGAAAAAGAAAAACAATATATTATTGGCACTCAAGCAAATGTATGGACTGAGTATATTTGTTCAGGTAATCAAGTTGAATATATGGTTTTACCTCGTTTAGCAGCACTAGCAGAGGTACAATGGTGTATGCCACAAAAGAAAAATTATAACGAATTTTTACAAAGGTTGACTCACCAGTTTGAAATTTATTCTGGTTTGGGATACAACTACGCAAAACATTTAGCTCAATAAAGACTGTTCAACAGCATAATCTACAGCACGGTTTAATATTTCATTGAAGGCCAGAGTTTTTTTGAACTCTTTTAAAGTATTTTCAAGTAGATTGTCACTGAGAATAAAATCTTCAGTAAGAAACTGATGTAGATACCAGTCCTTTAATTTAAAATATTCGGCATACTCAGACTCTGCAGGAAAATTTTTAGGAACCTTTTTGAGTGTACTTTTCCATTCTATTTCAAATCCCTTTGCTGACGCGATAGAATCTATAAGTGGCTTTCCGCTCAACATAATTTCCTCCCGGATACTTTTTAAGACAATTGGGCGGGGGAGATATATACCAGTACTTAACATATGACCTCCAATATAGTTAGCTCCCTGAGGCTCTATATGAAAATAATATCCAGAATAACCCCCACATTTACCATGAGGAGCAATAAATGCCCCCATGTGAGTTTTATACGGAGTTTTGTCATTGGAAAAACGAACATCTCTGTATATTCTGTAGGTACAATCTTTAAGTTGCAACTCTTTAACTGAAGGATTAAATTCTCCTATTCCTGAAATCAATTTCAATATGAATTCATTAAAAACAGCTTGTGCTTCTTTGTAGTCATTTTTATGGATATCAAACCATTGCTTGTTATTGTTCTCCAATAATTGGGAGAGAAATGTTATTACTTTTTTCATGTTGACAAAGATACTTTTTTTTTCAAATTTGCAATTTTAATTGTAGAAGTACAACATATTGTAATAATTGCTTAGTATATTTGTTTTTATGAAAGTAGCATTAGTTTTAGCCAGTGGGGGGTCAAGAGGACTTGCACATATCGGCGTAATAGAAGAGTTGGAATGCAGAGGATATGAAATAACTTCTGTTTCAGGCACTTCAATGGGTGCTTTAATAGGGGGAATTTATGCAGCAGGAGGACTTCCGGCATTCAAGGAATGGATGAAAGAGGTTGATAAAATGAAAGTTTTTTCCCTAATGGACTTTACTATCAGTAATGACGGTATTGTAAAAGGTGAAAAAATTATAAAAGAATTAGAAAAGATAGTCCCAGACATTAATATAGAGAATCTCTCAATTCCTTTTACCGCAGTAGCTACTGATATTAAAGGGAAAAAGGAAGTTGTATTTGATAAGGGAAGTCTGTTTGAGGCCATCAGGGCATCTATTTCAATACCATCTTTATTCAAACCTTTGAAAATTGATAATATGGTATTGATTGATGGGGGAGTTGTAAATCCTATTCCGATTAACAGAGTAAAAAGAAATGAAGGAGATATTCTTGTGGCTGTTGATTTGAATGCTCCATATATGGAGAAAAAAAAGGTTATCAAGAGTAAAAAACAGATTGAAGAAGAAAAAAATTTCTTTGAAAAGCTGAGAATACCGGTACCTCATTTTTATTATGATGTATTATTAGGCAACCAGAAAAAAGGGAGTTCAAAATCAAATAGCGGGAGTAAAGAATCGTTGAACTATTACAATATTCTTGTTGAATCTTCAAGTTTGATGATACAAAAAAACTCTGAACGCACTATTC
>JBAXYG010000237.1:0-2684 GCA_041670905.1 Bacteroidales bacterium | reverse complement strand
TTTGTTAAGACAAGATAATGCTGATTTAAGATTAACGGAGTTGAGTCATAATCTTGGATTGGCAGATAATTATAGATATGAATTAATGTTAAAAAAATATGAAATAATAAATAGAATGGTTTCTTCTATAGAAAATAGTTCTATATCTCCAGAATGTTTAAACCAGTATCTTTTATCTTTAAATTCAACTCCAATTAATATTAAGAGAAAAGTTTCTGATATTTTAACTAGACCTGAAGTGAAATTATCGGATTTATATAAGATACTTCCTTCGAATTTTTTTTTAAATGAGGACGAAAATGTAGATGATATAATTTCTAAACTGATAAACTATCAAGAAATAGAAAACGATTCAATAGTATCAAAAATCCCATGGAGCGAACGAAGAGGAGCAAACGAAGATATTTCAATTTCTGAGATGAAGGAAGAGGTAATGCAGTCTGCTGAAATTCAAATCAAGTACAAAGGTTATATAGAGAGAGAAAAAAAGTTAGCCGAAAAATTAGTAAGGCTTGAAAATTTAAAAATTCCTGAGGGATTTGATTTTTCTAAAGTTTCTTCTTTGTCTATGGAGTGTAGAATAAAACTAAACAGATATAGTCCAAAAACAATTGCGCAAGCCTCAAGAATCTCTGGGGTTTCACCTGCTGATATTTCTGTATTATTGGTGTTTTTTGGAAGATAATATTTGTTCTACGGGGAACAATTAATATTCCGTAGTGTAATTATTTTTTGTTTTTTTACACTTTTATTTTATAAATACCTAATTCATAATACCTTAACTTAAATAAGGTTGAAATTGTTCCACGTGGAACGAGGATTTTATTATTCCATTGTAAAACTAAAAATAGCTTTGTTCTGATCAATTGAAAAAAAAACTGAAAGGGGGTTGATGAGTGCGTGTGGGTATTTTTTAATCTCAGAAATGTGGGCTGTGGGCTCTTCTGGATTTAGTTTTGCTTCTTGAATTATATATGATAACATAATATGGCTCCATTCAAAATAATTGCTTTTTAAAAGTTTTTTTCGAATTCTGAAAAGATCTATTCCTGAATAATCCAGAATATTTGATTTTTTTTCACAAAATGGCAGCTTTTCTTTTTCGAAGATAGGGAGACAATAACCATTTTTTTTATAAAAATCTATAAGAGTAGGTTCTGCGGGGTGAGTAATAATAAAATCCCATCCCAGCTTCTGGGATTTGTTTTCGAGATGAGACAATAAGGATGAAGAATACCCATTTCCTCTATATTCTGGTAGGGTTCCTACCCCATAAAGGTATAATCCGGGGAAACATGTTTTATAACCAGCATTATGTGAAGAAGAAATGTATGAAATAGGTAAAGTATGAAGAGAGGATACAATTTTTCCATCAATTTCATATACAATAGAAACTTTTGAATTACAATGATTAAAGAATAAATCTAAATATTCAGTGTCAGTTGTAAAACAATTTTTCCAAACATTTCGTATGCCAGGATAATCTTTTATTGTAGCAATTCTAATCATTGAGATTAGTTTTCTGCTTTATAGATATCATTAATGATGCTTAAATACTTGGATTGAATATTTGACCTTTTAAGCTTAAGAGTTTGTGAAAGCATTTCATTTGTAGGAGACCACTCATCAGATACTATTCTTTCCCTCTTAATCTGCTCATGTGTGGCCAGGAGTAGGTTTACTTTAGTTACTTCCCTATGTATTTTTTCAATCACACTTCTTTTGTTTATTAAGTCGTTGTTATCTTTATATACAATTTTCTGTCTAACCGACCATTCGCGGAGAGTTTGCATATCAGGGACAATAATTGAAGAAGCAAATTTTTGATTTTCACCAAAAACGATGCAGTTTTCAATAAAAGGGGATTCGCGCAGGAGGGTTTCTATTACTTGTGGAGCGACATATTTTCCTGACGAAAGTTTAAAAATTTCTTTTTTGCGATCGGTAATTTTTAAATATTTATTGTCAATAAGGCATCCAATATCTCCTGTATGCATCCAACCGTCTTTATCTATGACTTTTTTTGTTGATTCCGGATCTTTGTAATATCCCAACATAATGTGTGGACCGCGTGTTAATATTTCGCCATCTTCAGCAAATTTAAGCTCGGTTCCATCCATTGGTTTACCTACTGTGCCAATTACATTTATTCCTTCAGCTGGGCTATTTACGGCGATTACTGGAGAAGTTTCGGTCATTCCATACCCTTCGTAGATATATAATTTAGCGGCATTAAATGTTCTTACAATTTTTGCCTGAATAGAAGAGCCACCTGAAACCACAAGCATTTCATGCCCCCCTAAATTTTCTCTCCATTTGCTATATATCAGTTTATCAGCTATTTTCAGTTTTAATAAGTAATATTTCTTTGTATTATAATTATCAAAATTGTTAGCAAACTTCCAAGCCCATTTATATATTATTTTTTTTATTCCTTTCAAAGATTTTCCTGCCGCTTCAAATTTATAATACATTAATTCAAGAACACGAGGAACAGCGCAGAATCCATCTGCATGACAATCAGCCAAGTCGGAGGCTATAGTGGCCAAACTCTCTGCATAATAGATACTTATGCCAAGTTCCTGATATTCATAATTCATACTGCGTTCATAAACATGGCATAAAGGGAGAAAACTTACCATACGGTGTGTATATCCTTTTACTTGTTTTACAGCGTGACCATG
>JBAXYG010000236.1:0-2692 GCA_041670905.1 Bacteroidales bacterium | reverse complement strand
GCATCTTCAAGTGTTCTGCTCAATAGTTCAGGAGCATAACCTTTCTTTCTATATGTTTCTGCAAACATTTTTCCCGGTAGTAGAATAGACATGTATTGGTCGGCAAGAACAATATTACAAAAGATACAGGTTACAACAGTAGATGCAACCAGACTTGCAGTATTTTTCATAAATCGAATCATCTTTTCCGTAATTAACTGTATCATACCGCTTGCATTTAATGCTCCACCTAATGCTACTACGCAGAGGATAATCCATACCGTGTTCACCATTCCGGCCATCCCGTTTGTGGAGGCAAGATTATTTATAAGTGCATCCCCCGTTTCTATATTAATTTCACTGGACATCATTTTTAGAAAAGTAAAAAAGAAGGATCCTACTCCTGTAGAGGCTGTGGAGATTTGTTCTATAATTTGAGGTTGAGCCCAAAAAGCAACAATACCGCCGACAAATGCAGATAAAAAAAGAGTGAGGAAAGGTGATACTTTTTTAATAATCATAAATATTGTTGCACATGGAATCAGAAGCAACCAAAGTGAAATATTAAAAGTTCCCTCAAGTGCTGTTATTTGTGAATCAATAACCACATTTGATGATACTGGTATCATTAATCCTGCAATGCCATATACTATTAAGCATATTATAAGAGCGGGAATAGTAGTGATAAGCATGTACTTTACATGTACATAAAGAGGCACTCCGGCAATTGATGCTGAAAGATTCGTAGTATCTGAAAGAGGAGAAATTTTATCTCCAAGATAAGCTCCTGAAATAATAGCCCCTGCAAGCCATCCTATTGGAAGTCCAATTATTTGCCCTGCACTTAACATAGCAATACCAATTGTGCCAACTGTTGTCCATGAACTACCTACCAAAAGTGACACTATTGCACAAAGCAAAAAAGTTACAACCATAAAAACAGATGGATGAATGATTTTTAGACCATAATATATCATTGTAGGTACAACTCCGGACAACATCCATGTAGAAGTTAAAGCTCCTATCATTAGTAAGATGTAGATTGATGAGCTTGTCTTACTAAGATTTTCTCCCATGCTTTCTTCAAACTTTTCCCAGGGAATTTTGAGTTTATATACTCCTATTAGACATGTTGTAGTAGCCGCAAGTAGAAGAGCAATTTGTGAAGGTCCGGAAGTGACATCTTCTCCAAATATTTGTACACCAACAGCTAAAACGGTGACAAGCACAATTATAGGTATTAGTGATAAAAATAGGGTGGGCTTTTTCATTGGCTCTTTTTTACAGTCCGCTAAAATCTACATTTTCAAATGCCAGAGTCGGAATTTGCCAGTTTGAACAGTTCCTGGGATCATCTCCTATTGATAGGAGGTTGTTCCATAGTTGAATGAAATTACCTGTAACATTCATTTCATTAATAGGATGAATTATATCACCTCCGTCAAAATAAAATCCCTGAATTCCGTAAGAAAAATCTCCAGTAGCCGAATTATAATTTCCACCATTGAATCCGGTAACTAATATTCCTTTCCGCGCATTTTTTATAATTGAGGCCAAAGTTAACTTTTTTTCAGATATTTTTTCTTGTTTTGAAAATTTTAAGACAGAAGGAGATTCTATAGTTGGAGATATACCCAACTTCTTTCCAAAGTATGTATTTAAAAAATAAGTGTTTACAATACCATTTGATATTATGTCGATAGGTTTGGTGGCAATCCCTTCTCCATCAAAGTATCTTGAACCGCTATATCCTACCAGATGTGGCTCATCACACAAATTCATATTTTCAGGAAACATTTTTTTTCCTAATTTGTCAATAAGAAAAGAGTTGTTCTGTTGTATGGAAGATCCATTTAGTGCCGAAATTATTGGGGCAACCACTTTTGCTGAAATTGTATTTTCGAGGACCATAGTGTACTTGCCAGAAATGAGCTTTTTAGGATTGATGCTTTTTATTGCCCGCTCTAAAGCAGTCTTAGCACACCCTTTTACTTTTAATTTATCCAGAAACATTGAACTTTCGTACCACCATGATTCCGGTCGGCTGTTGCCACTACCTTTAACTGAACAATTTGTGCTTACCGTGTAGCTAGATTGAAGCATTTCGCCTTCAAATCCATTGGAATCCATCATATAAGTGTAATCTATCATATCTCCGAATTCCGTTTCAGCTGTAAGTAATTTGCTACTTGTACCAAATATCTCTCTGGAACATTCAAAAGTAATTTTTTTTCTATCTTCTGTTGTAATGTTCTCTATTTCGGGATCAAATTGATGGAGATCCTTTTTACCTCCTTTGTAGTACAATTCTTTTTCCGGAAGTACTCTAAAAGGATCAGGTTCTAAAAGAAGTGTAGCCTGAATTCCTTTTTTTATGAAAGATTCTACCTCATCGTATTTTATACGGTTGGTAGAAAAAGCTCCATATCTTTCGTTAATAAATAATTGAATATATAGGGATAAATCGGCAGCGTGATGCAATTGATCAAGTTTATTATCCAAGACAATAACTGAATTTTGAATTCCTTTATTAAGAGTGATACGTGCGTTTTGTGCTCCTGATTTTAATGTAATATCCAAAACATTGGTAACAATATTCTTATCAACAGTCATATTTTATATTATTGGTATTTGGTTTCAAATATAGTTAAATAACGCTTAATAGAATATCATATTTGTTCTTTTGGGGAGTAAAAAGTAAATATTTATTAAT
>JBAXYG010000235.1:0-2700 GCA_041670905.1 Bacteroidales bacterium | reverse complement strand
TGTAAGATCCCTGCCGTCAAAATTACGTGCTGTTACAACTCCGTCAATCGGAGATATCAATTTTGTATTTAGTTCAAGATTTCTTAAACTTTCCTCTGCTATATCAGCCTGTGATTTAAGTTGATCATATTGTTGCTTTGAAACTCCACCACATAAATACAAAGCTTCTGTGCGTGCCAAATCAACTTTTAGATTATCAATCTGAATTTTTGCCTGATCATAACTATTACTTTCCATTTGTACCAATACTTGCCCTTTCTTCACTTGATCCCCTATTTCTACAAATATTTTATCAATGCGTTGTGCAGATGAGCTTGAAATATTGTTCTTTTTGAACGGTTCAATATTTCCGAAAAAAACTATTATCTGATTTACCGGTTTAACAACAGCCTTTGCCACTTTTACTAAAGGCAATTCATCATTCTGTTTCTCTTCTGTTTGTTTTGGAGTACAAGCTGCTACCAGTAACAGTCCTGCAATTAATGTAAAAACAATTCTTTTCATATATATTATTTATTATCTATTCCCAATATCCTTTCAAGACCATTTTTTGCCTTCAGGTAATTGTAAATTGTTTGGTTTAAATTTATTCTTGATGTGGTCAAAGCTATTTCAGAATCATTCAATTCCAGCACAGTACCTGAACCTGTCTGATATCTTACTTTTGCAATTTCATATCCTTTTGTTGCCTGAACAACTGCTTCCTTGTCAGAAATAAGTTGTTTTTTGGCACGTATCATCTCATTTATGGAATTTTGAGCGGTAAGAGACAAGTTTGTTTTCAACAGCTCCTTCTGTAATTCAAGTTGTTTCATACTTGAACGTGTCTGCTTCTCTTTCAAAGAAATAGATAACTTATTAAAAATAGGAACAGAAACAGTGAACCCGGCAGAGAGTGAATTAACCCAAGGGGCTGCATAAGTAAATTCGTTTTCCTGAGTCTGGATATTATATGACATACTTGCAGAAATAGTAGGATATCGCTGTGAACGAATAAGTTCAAATGATTTACTTAGTTTCTGCTGATTCAAATCCATTGTACGTAAACTACTGTTCCCTAAAAAACTATAAGTCAGATTGGGAACATAATTTAAAATTTCTTCCTGATATCTATTAAATTCTCCGATAACCTTGATTGGTGTATCAAGAGAAATCGAAAGCAACATATTGAACTGCATTTTAGCTAGGGAAAGCATATTTTCTGCCTGAGTTAAACTTGGTGCAATATTTCTGGCAGCAACCTCAGAGCGAATTTTATCATATTCAGAAGCCATTCCTAGTTCATACATTTTTTTAATATTCATTGCAGACTCCATCGCATTCTCATATGAACTACGCAATACCGATAAAGATTCTTCTGACATTACAATTCCATAAAATGCATTCTTCACTTGCTCAATAAGATCTATCTTGGTTGAACGTGCAGACTCAAGAGCTGTCTTCATATCCAATTCAGATATTTGTATCTGTTTATAAAGAGCCATTGAAAAAACCGGTAATTGAACAGCACCGGCAAAAGTTGTAGTATTATTATACCCAATAGTTATCTTCATAGGTTCACCAGTCCCCATATCAAAAAACATTACAGGTTTTATAATATTGTTAGTATAAGATGCCTGAGCATTTACAGATGGGAGTAAGGCATACCAATTCTCCTTCTTCAAATAATCTACTCTTTGCAACTCTTCATCCGCCACTTTCACAGAAATATTATCATTAAGAGCGATAGCAATCGCTTGATCAAGTGTCAGTCTGATGGTATCCCGCTGTTGTGCATTCAAAGCTGTCGTTGTAAAAATCACCATAAAAAATATGGTCAGCTCTGTTTTTAAATTAATGAATTTTGAACACATAATTATTGTTTATTTAAAAAATTATCAATTATCTCTCTCCCTTTTTCAGTGGATATGCCTCTGAAGTAAACCATTATAAAATATTTATAAATTTCATCCTTTGTCATATTTTCATCAGTGATAAAGTCATTATCCCCTACAATCTTCATCATTTTCTCAACACCAAGTACTATCCCTTTTTCCGATATTGTATCAATTATTTGCCCATTTTGCTGCCCTTCTCTTATTAAATTTGTAAGAGCTTCTCTGTGACCCAATTTTATTTCAGAAAAAACTGAAGAAAATACATCAGGATAATATGTTTTGACCTCTTCAAAAAAGTTCATCACTCTTATGATTTTTTCATTTTCATGACTGTAAGGACCTTTCATTACCATTTCCATTATATTTGTGGGAGTAGAAAAGCTTTTACAGAATCCCTCTTTGCTTTTTTTGTCACAATACTTGATACATTGGAAGATCAAATCGGCCTTATCATTAAAGTTCTCATATAGAGTTCTTTTAGAAATTCCATTATACGATGCAATCTCATCCATTGTGACTTTTCTACATCCTCCCTTTATGAAAAAGTTAGTAGTATTTTCTAATATTTTATCCTTAATATCCATATTTTATTTTTTGAAAAGAGTCGCAAATGTATCCCTTAAAAACTAAAAAAACAAAAATAGTTTTAATATTTTTCTAAGAACAAGATATTGCACAAAATTTAAGCCACTTTTTTAAAAAAGTGTTAAGTTTGTTTATTGTTACGACGATATATAAAATAGATAAGATATGTATACTGATTTTCAAAAACATCTTACAGCCGAATTGCAAACAATCAAGGAGGCTGGCCTTTATAAAAAAG
>JBAXYG010000234.1:0-2725 GCA_041670905.1 Bacteroidales bacterium | reverse complement strand
TGTTGAATTGCATAAAGGGAAATATTTGAATAATTATCTAAGTCATTATGATAATGATATCTGTCATCAATTACAGAAAAATTCAAGCCGGGAAGAGAATTCTTAAGAAGTGTATAATCAGTAAAATTGGGCATTGTCTTATATACAACCGAAGTAAATGTGTATGTATATGGATATTTTGCCACATCAGCATATAAATTCATCACTTTTGCATTGTTTGTACCTGTTTCAAAAAGCAAAGCAGGCCCCTTCATTCCTCTTGCATCAATGTTAAGAACCAGCCCCACATTTTCAAAAAGTTCCGGATTTTTTTCAATAGCATTTTTTATTCCAAACATTTGCCACTCTTCACAATCTGTAAACAGAACTTTTATACCTTGACGCCATTCTTTCTTGTACTTCAAAGCCTGTGATACACTTTCCAGAATTACACCACAACCATATCCGTCATCAGCTGCGCCATATGAATAAACTGTATCTTCAAGACGTTTAACACCAAAACGGGAATCATAATGAGCAATTAGCAGAACATATGAAGAAACCCCCTCAGGATATGTTATTGTGGGCTCAAATTGAGAATAAATATTCTCAATATCAATTTTTTTATCGTTAAAAACACCAATAGAATCATAGGCATACAACTTAGGCTCTCCACCCATTCCGGAAAGCCTTTCAAACAAGTAATTACAAACTACCTCTCTGTTTTTGGGGTGTTCAATCGAATGATGTTCTTTACTTATCACCTCAAGATCAGCTGCAACACGAACAGCTGAAAAACATTCAGAATCACTTGATTGTGGTTTAGGAGAAGTAAACAAACCATATGCAACAAATGCAGATAAAACAATTGCTGCGAGTGCAATATAAATTCTATATTTTCTCATAATTAATTTTTTAAAATTATAAAGCCAAAGCCTTAATATTGAATTCATTTACAGGATTTTTTCCTTCAGGAGTAAAAGCAAAAGCAATACGGTCAGCATATGTTTTCTCAACTACACTTCTTACAAGCTTCATAGTACTGTTAATCATTCTATTATGCTCACTAAACGGCTCATCTGCAATTATAAATGTAGTGGGGAGCCATCTTTCAGGAAAAATTCCGGAAAACTCACCACCAGAACGGTATTTGTCAAATTCGGCTTTAATTATAATAATTCCCTCCTGGCCTTTAGGTACAGCATTCTTATCAACCTGCACTACACAAATTGTATAAGGGCTCTGGTCATTATAAAGCATGACATTCTGAATTATATGTGATTTTTCAGCAATAGATTCCTCAATACCTTCCGGAGCATATTTTTCTCCGTCACTTGATATAAGGAGAGATTTGAAACGTCCCAAAACATATAAGAAACCGGATTCGTGCATATAACCCATATCTCCAGTATATAGCCATCCATCCTTAACCGTTTCCGAAGTAGATTTAGGGTTTTTCCAATACCCTGACATAACATTTTCCCCTTTAATAACTATCTCGCCGAACACTCCGGTAGGAACTTCATTCCCATTTTCATCACAAATCTTTAAATCCATAGGGCGAACAAGTATACCTGAAGAGCCTAAACGGTGCTTTAGAGGAGAATTAGTAGATATAACAGGTGTTGCCTCTGAAAGACCATATCCCTGAAACATAGGAATCCCCAAAGCATAATAAAAACGTTGAAGGTCTATATCCAACAATGCTCCACCGCCAATAAAGTACTTTAATTCTCCACCCATAGCCATCCTTACTTTGCTAAAAATACATTTATCAAAAAGGCAAACTAGTGGTTTAAGTAGAATAAGAGCACCTTGCCCCCTATTCCATCCCTCTTTATTATATTTGATAGCAGTATTTAGAGCAAATTTGAATAATTTGGTTTTTCCACTCTTTTCAACCGAGGACTCAATGTTTTTCTTGAAACTTTTTGCAAGAGCAGGAACAGAAAGTAGAATATTTGGTTTAACAGCAGCAATACTCAAAGGTATGTTTTTAAGAGACTCAATCGTCGTTTTTCCCGAAGGAACCGTAGCTATTCTAGACCCTTTTGCCATCATGGCATAAACGCCTACAACATGAGCAAAACAATGGTCCAAAGGGAGTATTATTAACATTTTATATCCATGCGGAAAATCTATACATGAAAGAGCTTGTTCAACATTAGCAGTATAATTTCTATGGGTAAGAACCACACCTTTGGGGTCAGCAGTTGTTCCGGAGGTATATGTTATAGTAGCAATATCATCATTTTGAAGGGATTGCCCTACCTTCAAAAAATCATCTCTATTACTTTCCAAGTAAATTTTTCCTCTTGCCATCAAATCAACTGCAGCAACTTCTCCCTTCTCATAACTATCAATTGGATCCAAAACTATAATCTTCTTTAAAAGTGGAAGTTGATCCTTAATAAGGCGAATCTTCGCTAGTTGACGCCCACTGACAATAATACAACCCACATCCCCATGTTTAAGTCTGAATAACAGGTCATTAGACTCTTCTAATTTTAGAGAAAGAGGAATACTTATAGCTCCGGCATAAAATATCCCCAATTCAGCTATTATCCACATATTCCGTCCTTCTGAAAGAATAGTAACAGTATTTTTGGGCTTAATTCCCTCGACAATAAGCCCTGCACCAAATTGATATGCAAATTCTCTCACTTGAGAATAAGTAGTGGGCTCAAAAGTGCCTTTTGTATTTTCCAAAAGAAAATCGCAATCTGCAAATTTATCCACCGCCTGT
>JBAXYG010000233.1:0-2732 GCA_041670905.1 Bacteroidales bacterium | reverse complement strand
TTTATCCAGGAGTATTTATTATGCCGGATATTCCTATAATAAATAAAAATGATACCAGATTTGGCAATTCTAAAGATGAGTTTATTGATGAACTTTATCTTGCAGTAATCAATAATGGAGAGTTATCTATTGTTTCTGGTTGTTCTCATCGAGGAATAACTAATATTCTTAATGCAGCGACTGCCAAATTTAACTTACCTGTAAATCTTGTTTTAGGTGGATTTCACACAAAAGATTGTGATGAGGAAAATTTTAAGATTGTCTTAGAATATTTTCAAGATAATATGCCTAAATCTTTGGGCGTATGTCATTGTACCGGTATTGATAAATATGCCGCTCTTAAACAAAATCTGAATACGAGGGTATATTATAATTATACCGGTACAATAACTGAGTTATAATATTCATTTCCAGAATAAGTCAGTAATATCAATCATTTTTTCCGAATCAATGATTTTATATAATCGTTGATTGGTGTTTTTTGAACGCAATCCACCAAGTTCTTTTCTGTAATCTCCCAGTTTTATGTAATCAAAATTTTGAAGCGGAAATTTTTCAGGTAACATTGATGCTCCTGAGTACCATCCTAATTTTATTTTTTTTTCATTCCACGATTTTACAAAAGAAGCAATCTCGATAATGTCACTTATATTAGAGTCTCCTCCCATTATACAAACACATGTAATTTGATTTCCATATTTTAAAAGTAGTTTTGACATTTCTTCTTTTGTAAGGACTTCTCCTATATCTTCCCTCAATATTGTGGAGTGGCATCCTTCACATTTGTTAGGACAATTTGTTATATTTATTGCAAGAATTGTTTCGTTCGGTATTTCTTGAAAAACAATGTCATAATTTAGATATTTCATAAAATTGGAGTTAATTGGATAATTCTGATGGGTTGTTGTAATATCTTTTTGCGGCTTCAGCTTGTCTGCAATTTGAAAAATTGCTAATACGTTTCATATATCCAATTACTCTTGTGAGATAATCAACATTTTTGCTTTTACATTTAGGGCATTCTTTCAAATATCTTTTATCAATGTGACCGCATTCATTACATATTGTATTGGGTATGTTGAATGTAAAATAGTTGCATCCTTCCTGTGCTCCAACTTTAAGAAGCTGGCGGTATTGTGTCTGAGTTAAATGCTCTTCAAGGTTCATGTGAAGAGCCGATCCGCCGGTAAGATGTTCAATATATTTGTGTCCGTGAAGGCGGAATTTATCAAGAATGTTCAAAGAGTCATCTTCAACAATGAAGAAATAACTATTGTAGCAGTCGCGTGAAACAACATACCCATCTCTTTTATCCCATTTTGCATGCTTTACTCCCACATTCTCAGCCGGGATCATTTCACAATTAAACATTACATCCTTATTTTTGTAACGCTTGTTATATTTTTCAATCAGTCCCAATACATCTTTTACGAATGAACTGTATTTGGGGTTATCATTTATTGTAATGCCTAGATATTCAGCAGCTTCAACAAGTCCGTTCACTCCAATTGTTAAATACTGTCTTCCCATATTTATATACCCGGCACTGAATAGTGGCAACATCCCCTTGTCCTGTAATTGTTTCAGGTTTTCATTATATGCCAATTGCGCCTTATGTGATAAATCAATGATTTCTTCCAGAAAAGAGAGATATGGTATTTCATTTTTACACGCATATTGTATGCATCTATTAAGATTAATTGTAAGTACACTTTTTGAGCCGGTAGAAACTCCTCCTGCCCCAAGTGTATAACTAAATCCGTTATCCTGAATCTCATTGCGCAACCTACAGCAACTACTTAGAGAATCAGCATTTTCACTCATATATGTAAAAAAGGAATGACCCTGTGCATACATCATTGAAGTGAAATCGCCATATTCTTGATCGAGGACATCTCCGTCCTTTGATAAAAGCGCCATTGTCTCTACAGGAAAGGTAAGAATAGTCCGTTCCCTCTCTTTATTGAACCATTGCATAAACCTTTTTTGTAGCCATGAAAGTGATTCCCATTGTGGGCGACTTCCATCCGGAAAAACAAAATTTGAGAAGAGGCTTTCAAAATAATATTTGTCATAATATGAGATGTTCCAGAATACGGCTTGAAAATTTCTTGCACCTGTAGGCTGATTGATTGAGTATATTATTTGCTCGAAGCAGTCTGTAATAATTTTGTCTATCGTTCTCTTTTTTTTAGATAAATCAACAATTTTGTCAGTGTGTTTATAGTAATCTTCGCCATATTCCAATGCAATAAAATAGTTCATATACATTAGAAATTCAGGGGTTGCACATGCTCCACTAAGCATACTTGCAACAATGAATACCATATTTATAAAACCTCCACAGAATGATTTAAGGTTCGTGGGAGCGGCGGAGTTTCCTCCAACAGATTGAGTGCCTGATATTAACCATGGATACATAGTTATGCTTGCACAATAATTTGCAAGACTGGTTTCATCATTTTTATAAATAAAATGTTGGTTGAGCATATCAATATATTTGTCAGCCACTTCTTTCCCAAACATCTCCTTTAACTTGTCTGTTAAGATTCGTCTATTTAGTCTGATGAAATTAGACTTTGGGAGTTCTCCAATCAGAGTTGCAATATTTTTATTTTCCACGTTGGCATTCGAGTCATATTTACTACCTGATGCCGGATTCTGTGCGTTACAATAGTCGATAAGAAAATTTAATTTTTCTTTAGTTTCCCTATCTTCAGAGTGTTTTTGCC
>JBAXYG010000232.1:0-2739 GCA_041670905.1 Bacteroidales bacterium | reverse complement strand
GAATTAACCTGATTGTCTCGGAGAGATATTTCATTGGCGATACTATGCTCAAAAAAAATGTCGGCATAATCTCCTCCTTTAGAGAGAGCTATCTTTATCAGTTGATAAAGACTTTCTTTTGTTACGTCGAATAATGAATAATAGTTATCTTCCATTATATAAAAAAACTACTGCGTTTAAGGCAGTAGTATCGTGTTGGTTGATTTTAATCAAAATGTGTTTTAGCAGAGTAAAACTAATTAAATTTCAACAGCTTTAACTTTTATTACTTCCCCTTTGTCGGCAAAAGCCAACTCTGAGTTGCTTTTCTTTTTTTCTTGTACAAGCTTTTGGAAAGTAATGTTCAAACCAAGAAGAATGTTTTCTCTAAGTTCTCTCGTTTCTAGTTCGCTCATAATTAATTAGCAGGTTATATACGGTTTTATTGTGTATTTTTGTTACTATATTTTTTCCTCCTTCAGCTATAATATTACTTGAGGTATTGGAATTGTCAATCATTATCCAATAATCACAAACCGGAATATATATACCGAAAAGGTGCTTAATTCCAAAACTATATCGCCTTAGTATTGTCTTTTCAGGGACATTATGTCCTCCTGAGGCGACTCTTAATTTCACTCTTTCAACTGCCAGTTCAGGTATATTTAGCCAGAAATATACTAGTGTAACTAGATATCCACTCAATTGCGCATCTTTGATAACTTTTTCAAGTGTTCTCGTTGCTAGTGTGGTTTCTATACCAAAATCGGCACTTTTATCAATTAGCTCTTTAATTCTATCAAGCATCAGCTTACTTGCTCTGATGGAAGCTGATTCAGGATTGAAAGGAGAAAGACCTCTTGCTATCTCATCTGCATTTACAAACTCCTCACAATTAAACATATCAGGTAATATTGTGTAGGATGCAGTTGTTTTTCCGGCCCCGTTACAGCCTGAAATTATATACAATTTAGGCATATTTTTCTCCCAAAACTGGTGCAAACATAGTAATTATTTTTTATTGATGAATAAATTTTATTGCAATTTATCAACAGTGTCTTCCTCAAAATATTTTTTTTTATTATCTATTCCATACCCAAAAAGAGCAAAATCTCCCTTGCAGGGGTCTTCAGGAAAGACCTCCTTTAAGTATTGAGTTATCTCTAGAGCTGTTGATAAGTCTGCTGATTTTCTTGATGTAATTTTCATTTCCATTGCTACTCTGTGGACATGTACGTCGAGTGGAATTATCAGATCAACAGGTGAAGTTTTGTTCCATATACCCAAGTCGACGATACCATCATTTCTTACCATCCATCTTCTGAGCATATGAATTTTTTTATTTGCAGCCTTTTTATCACTATTTTGATTAAAAATTTTTGTACGAATACTATCCGGGTCTAAATCTTCAATTGATTCATGACTATCATAAAATGATCTAAGATTATTGCATATTATGGCAAATTCACTCCATTTGACTGTACGATGTAAACTACAGTTTTCGCATTTAAAATTACCTTTTTTTATATATTCGTAAGGCTTCCAGTTCATTTCGTCAAGAGCTATTTTACAGTCTCTTACAATCATTTCCCTTCTTCCCCAAGCTAGGTGGGCTGCTATAATTCCTGATATTTCCACATCCTGAATATTTGACTTTCCATTTTTATAGAGTTCAAAAAAATGTTTTGGAAAGATTATTGGGTCAGTTTGAAAATATATAGGATTATTATATTTTTCTGCAAGACGAATTAAGGTGTCTTTCATATTTATTCAATTTCTGAAATGTGAGAAAATTCATTCCATTCATATGCTTTTTTATAGTTTTCTATGCTTCCTTTTGCAACTTTCAATAAGCATGAGTTCTTGTCCAAACTGCCGAATATCTTTTGGCTATTACTGTTAGGTGGGGTTTGAGGATAAGCAAATATTTTTTTTAATCTCATGTATCCTCCGAATGTCAATCCTCCTATATAAGAGACATTTTTTGGTATATATATTTCTGATAAATTAATACAATTAAAGAATGCGGCATTACCGATTGAGGTTATTTCTTCATTTAGCAAGATACTCTTTAATCCTGTACAATCATAAAATGTCCCATTTTGTATAACTTTTGTGCTGTCGGGGAAATTGATACTTTCAATATTTTTACATCCAAAAAAGGTATATGCTCCTACTGTTTTTACTGTTTCTGGAATAGTTATGTGTTTTAAAGAAGAACATCCTTCAAAGGCTCTGTCTCCTATTGCTTCTACACTATCTGGGATAGATACGGAATCAATTGTAGAACAAAAATAAAAAGCATTTTTATCAATATACTGAGCTTTTGAAGGGATTATAAGTTTTTCAAGTTTAAAACAGTTGTATAATATACCTTCTTTGATAGAAAGAATATTATTTGGAAGGTTTATTTTTTTAATATTTTGGCAATCTTTAAAAGCATACTCTCCAATAGATGTAACACTGGATGGTATACTGATTTGCGAGATATTAATACAATCTCTAAAAGCACTGTTTTTAATTGTTTCTGTTTTGGATGGAAGAGATAAAGTTACAATTGAAGTACAGTTGTAAAAGACAAATTCTTCAATAATCTTGATGTTAGCGGGTAGATTAATTGATTTAAGTGATATACAATCAGCAAAGGCCCATTTGCCGATTGTGGTGATCATGTCAGTAAGAACTATAGTGTCAAGTTTGTGTAGTCCTTTGTTGTTGGTAAAAAAAGCATATTCTGGCAAAGAAGTCAAAATGGCTTCG
>JBAXYG010000231.1:0-2741 GCA_041670905.1 Bacteroidales bacterium | reverse complement strand
AAGCCAATTATAATTTCCATTTTTTATCGTTTTGATGTCACTTCTTTTTCATATTTCTGAATATCCGCAATGAACGCCTCACCGACAGGGACATTTTCTCTTTGACAGAATTCATCCCAAACTGCACTCCATGGTAAGGATTTAGCCTCTTCAAGCAAAGCTAATCTTTCAAAGAACTGTCCGTTAGCCTCATATTCTCGAAGTTTCATGATAGGTTCAAGAAGTGCTTGCATTAAACATTTCTGAGTGGCACGACTTCCAATCACATAAGCTCCAATACGATTAATTGATGCATCAAAATAGTCTAGTCCTATATGAACCCTATCAAGAGCATTGCATCTTACAATTTCTTTTGCAAGGTCCAGTGTGTCATCATTCATTATTGTAACATGATCGGAATCCCAGCGGACAGGGCGCGAAACATGAAGCATTATTTCAGGTGTGAAGAGAAGTAATGAAGATATCTTATCAGCAATACTTTCTGTAAGATGAAAATGTCCGGTATCAAGAGTTACTATCACACCATTTTTAGCTCCGTAACCTAAATAAAAATCATATGAACCAACCGTATAATATTCAGCACCAATACCAAACAATTTTGCCTCAATAGAGTCCTTCATATTCTCATATTTTGTAGAGAATATCTTATCCAGTGAATCATTCAAAATTTCACGATAAAACAATCTATTGACCGTCTGGTCTTTACTGCCATCATGAATCCATAGGTTCATCATGCATGGATCTCCCTGATATTTTCCCATGGCTTCTGCTATTGAACGACAATGCTCCGTGTGTTCAATCCAGAATTCTCGTATTTCAGAATCAGGATTTGCAAGAGTAAGAGAACCACTTTTAGGATGAGAAAAAGATGTTGAATTAAAATCGAGTTTCATTCCATTTTCCTTGCCCCACTCCATCCATGATTTGAAATGGCACGGTTCTATCTCATTTCTATCCACCTTTTTTCCACCAAAATCACCATATATTGCATGTAGATTAAGACGATGTCTTCCTGGAATCAGGGATGTTGCCTTTTTAATATCAGAGCGCAGCTCATCAATGTTCCTTGCTTTACCAGGATAATTACCGGTTGCCTGAATACCTCCACTAAGTTCTCCTTCAGGATTTTCAAAACCTGAAACGTCATCTGCCTGCCAACAATGCATAGAAAGGGAAATTTTGTCCAGTGCAGAAATCGCCTTTTCAGTATCTACTCCAAGAGCAGCATAACGCTCTTTTGCTATTTCATAAGCTTGATTTAACATAACTTTCATATCTTTTTATAAACAATATTTTTTATAAATCTCATATGCAACATCCCACTTTTCCTTGTCAGAAGGGATAAATACCTGCATCTTAATTGATTCTCTTATCATTTTTTTCATATCCGCCATATCACCCACAATTCCTAACGCTTTACACTGCAACATTATGTTTCCGATAGCCGTAGCCTCAGATGGACCTGCATATACCGAAACTCCAAGTGAATTTGCAGTAAATTGATTCAGAAGATTGTTCTTCGCTCCTCCTCCGATAATATGTAATCTATTCAGTGGAAACGGAGCAATATCTTTTAAAGTCTCAAAAACAAAACGATATTTCAAAGCAAGACTTTCCATTATACATCTGAGTATCTGAGAATGGGTTTTAGGTAACGGCATATCATGCTCTGCACAAAAAGAAAGTATCGCCTCAACCATACTTTTGGGATTGGCAAAGGAATCATCATCCGGATCAATGAAAGATTTTAAAGATTCTTCCTCTTCTACCATTTTGACAATCTCATCATAGGAATAGACAGTTCCACTCTCTTTCCACTCTTTCCTGCACTGTTCAAGAATCCACATTCCAGTAATATTCTTTAAAAAACGAATCGTTCCCCCAACTCCACCCTCATTGGTGAAATTCGATTTACGCGCCCTTTCGGTAAGAATAGGATTTTGGACTTCAATCCCCATCAGAGACCATGTACCTGAACTCAGATATGCAAATTTTTCATCTTCCGATGGGACAGCAGCCACAGCAGAAGCTGTATCATGTCCTGCTACGGCAAAAACAGGAATATTTTTATAATACCCCACTTTTGTACCCGGCATCACAATAGAAGGAAATTTTGAGCTATTCAATCCTACTGCGGCAAGCAACTCTTCATCCATCTTTTTAGTCTTTGGATCGAGAAACTGTGAAGTGGATAAAATAGTATATTCGCACACTTTATTTCCTGTCAGCATATATGAAATCAGATCAGGAATAAACAAAATTTTATCAACATCTGCCAACGGTTTATAATTCTCTTTTCTGGCAGCAAAGAGCTGAAAAAGTGTATTAAAGTTCATTATCTGAATACCTGTCCTTTGATATACCTCCTCTGAAGAAATAATTTTAAAAAACTCTTCAGGAGAACCTACCGTATATGGATCCCTATACGCACGAGGATTAGATAGTATTTTTCCTTCCTTATCTATAAAACCCACATCAACTCCCCAAGTATCAACTCCTATCGATAATATCTTCTTTCCACTTTTCAGTGCAATGTCCAATCCGCGTACTATCTCAGAGTAAAGCTTTTCAATATCCCAATAACACTTCCCATCAATTTTCTTTATATTATTGTCGAAACGCACCAATTCTTCCATCTTAATAGAGCCTGAAGACACTTCAGATAAGATTATACGACCACTTGTGGCCCCTAAATCAATTGCTGTTACATATCCTTTCATAAATCAAAGTTACAAAACTTT
>JBAXYG010000230.1:0-2760 GCA_041670905.1 Bacteroidales bacterium | reverse complement strand
CTATGAAATAGGATTAAGGCATAATTTACCTGTCCTTGATATAATTGACGAGCACGGTAAATTGAATAATAAAGCTCAGATTTTGATTGGAGAAGATAGATTTGTTGCCCGTAAGAAGATTATTAAGATGCTTGAAGAGGCGGATTGCCTTGAAAAAACAGAAAATTATAAATCACAAATAGGTTATTCTGAGCGAACAAATGCTGTGATAGAGCCTAGATTATCATTACAGTGGTTCATGAAGATGGACCGACTTGCAAAAGAGGCATTAAAGGTTGTTGAATCTGATGAGATAAGACTTATTCCAGATAAATTTAAAAATACTTACCGTCACTGGATGGAAAATGTACATGACTGGTGTATTTCACGTCAGTTATGGTGGGGACAACAAATACCTGCGTATTATCTTCCTACGGGAGAATATGTTGTTGAGGCATCAGCAGAAGAAGCATTAAAATCAGCACAAAAAATTAATCCTGAACTAAAGGCATCTGATCTTAAACAGGAAGAAGATGTTCTTGATACATGGTTTTCTTCATGGCTTTGGCCTATTTCGGTATTTGATGCCGGGAAACCAGGCTACCCTGATAAAGAACCGAACAGGGAACTTGCATATTACTATCCGACAAATGATTTGATTACCGCACCTGAAATATTATTTTTTTGGGTTGCACGTATGATAATGGCCGGACAGGAGTTTTGTGGAAAAATTCCTTTTCGTAATGTATATCTTACCGGTATTGTAAGAGATAAGCAGGGAAGGAAGATGTCAAAACAGCTTGGAAATTCTCCGGACCCGATTGAATTAATGAAAAAATATGGAGCGGATGGTGTTAGACTTGGAATGCTGTTATGCAGTTCTGCCGGGAATGATATTTTATTTGATGAGAGTCAGGTAGAACAAGGTAGAAATTTTTGCAACAAAATATGGAATGCATATAGATTGATACGAGGCTGGAATGTAAGTAATATAAAACAACCAAATGAATCAGAGTTAGCAGTAAAATGGTTTAAAGACAAGATGAATCAAACTATTGATATTGTGAATGATCATTTTGATAAATTCCGTATTTCAGATGCTTTAATGTCTATTTACAAGTTCTTTTGGGATGATTTCTGTGCATGGTATCTTGAAATAATAAAACCATCATTTGGGGAATCCATTGATGAGGTGACATATAAAGAGACTATATCATTCTTTGATGGTTTGTTAAAGATGATTCATCCTTTTATGCCATTTATTACTGAAGAATTGTGGCATAATATTGAAGAACGTAAGGATGGAGAGACAATAATGCTTCAAAAGATGGTAAAATCTGAACCATATTCTGCTGAATTAATTTATTCATTTAATCAGGCAGAGGCAGCCGTTGTTAGTTTGCGTGCTTTAAGACAATCAAAAGGAATGTCCCCAAAAGATCCTTTATCGTTACAAGTAAAGGAAAATTATTCAGCTTCCATGTCTTCTATCATCAAGAAAATGGCTAATATTTCTGATATTGCTGTAGTCTCAGTATTTGATACGACCGTTTCCGGTCAAACATTTATGGTGGATACAATTGAATTTTTTGTTCCTCTTTCAGGCAAGATTAATTTAGAAGAGGAGATTGCTAAAGTGAAGTCAGAGATAGAGTATTATGAGAAATTTTTAAAATCTGTTTCAGCTAAGCTAAACAACGAAAAGTTTGTTAAAAATGCTCCTATGCAAATTGTTGAACTTGAGCATAAAAAGATGAATGATGCTAAAACAAAAATTGCTAATCTTCAGGAACAAATCCTGTCTTTGGGAAAATGAAAAAAGGTTTAACATCCAAGGATGTCCTGCACAGCAGGGAACTTTATGGCACTAACGAATTGACACCACCCGAGAGGGAAAAATGGTGGAAGATGTTGCTAGGAAAGTTTAATGATCCAATAATCAAATTATTGCTTTTTGCAACCGTATTGTCTTTCATATCAGGCTATTTTAATGGTTCTATGACTGAAAGTCTAGGGATATTGTTTGCGATATTTCTTGCTACATTTATTTCTTTTATAAATGAATATAAGGCAAGCAAGGAATTTGATATCTTAAATAAGATAAGCGATATTGAACCTGTAAAAGCACTACGAGATGGTATGGTTCAGGAAATACCTAAAAATGAAATAGTTGTTGGTGATATTGTTTTTCTTGAACAGGGGGATGAAGTACCTGCGGATGGAGTGATTCTTGAAGCTATGACTTTTAGTGTGAATGAATCTACTTTGAATGGAGAGTCGGTTCCTGCAAGAAAAAGATTTATGCAAGATGAAGAAATTGCTGAAGAAGGATTTGAAGGAACATATCCGTTAAATCGGGTGTATAGGGGTACAACTATTGTAGAGGGGACAGGTGTGATTGAAATTTTTTCCGTAGGTGATAATACCGAGATAGGAAAGACTGCTCGTCAGGCATTGGAAATAACAGGTGATGTCACACCATTAAATAAGCAGCTATCCCGTTTAAGTAAAATAATAGGGGTAATTGGATTTTCTGTCGCCGGGTTGACTTTTTTAGCTCTTACTGTAAGAGGTTTAATAATTGGGGAGATAACAACTGATTTTACCTTGTACAATTTTGAAATATTGTTGAGTTTTTTTATGATAGCTGTTACTCTTATTGTAGTGGCTGTTCCTGAAGGGCTGGCAATGAGTGTTACTCTCTCACTTGCATATAGTATGCGACGTATGACTGCCAGCCATACGTTGGTCAGGAAGATGCACGCTTGCGAGACAATGGGT
>JBAXYG010000229.1:0-2769 GCA_041670905.1 Bacteroidales bacterium | reverse complement strand
GCGAGATCGATTTGTTCCATTATCTGCAAGCTCTTTCCAATTCTTTGTTCTCCCAATTCACCTTGATCATCTATTCCGGCAGTATCAATAAGAGTGCAAGAACCGATATTTGGCAATTCTATTCTTTTTCTGACCGGATCAGTTGTTGTTCCGGGAAATTCAGAAACTATAGCAAAATCCTGTCCTAATAATGAGTTTATTAAGGAACTCTTACCTACATTTCTTCTTCCAAAGATTCCTATCTGATAGGTTTTCATTGTATTCTTGTTCATTTTGCAAAAATAACTATTTTTAGTGATGATTGATAGTATAGCTTTTATTTTGTAATTTTGAGAATATTTTTAACTTGATTCCTTTATTTTTATGACCAGCAATTTTATTCTTTTTGGCTCGGTAATAATATTTGTTAGTATTCTGGTGAGCAAGATGAGTTCACGTTTTGGAATACCTACTTTGCTTCTCTTTCTATTGGTAGGGATGCTTTTTGGAAGTGACGGTTTAGGTTTTCAATTTAGTGATGTTAAACAGGCGCAAGTTATTGGTATGTTTGCATTATGTATTATTCTGTTTTCTGGTGGAATGGATACCAAGTTCAGTGAAATTAGACCTGTTTTGAAAGAAGGTATTGCATTGTCAACAATAGGAGTAGTCCTTACAACGATAATTACTGGAGTGTTTATTTACCTGATTAGCAAAAGTGTTAAATCTGCTTTTACCGGTTCCATTGCTTTGTCGTTGTTGCTTGCCGCAGTTATGTCTTCTACTGATTCCGCCTCGGTTTTTAATGTACTCCGTACTCAAAAAATAGGATTGAGAAAACATCTTCGTCCTCTTTTGGAATTAGAAAGTGGCAGTAATGATCCAATGGCATATATGCTCACTATTGTCTTGATTCAGGTTTGTAAAACTTCTGACTTCAATACATGGACAATAGTATTAAATTTTATTATTCAAATAATAGTTGGTGCTTCAGTCGGATATTTTTTAGGAAAAGCAACTGTGTGGATTATAAATAAAATTAATCTGCAGAACGTGTCATTATATCCTATTATTTTACTGAGTGTAATTTTCTTTACCTTTTCTATAACTGAAATCGCAAAAGGCAATGGATATCTTGCTGTATATATTGCCGGAATAATTGTGGGAAACAAACCTTTAGTTAAAAAAAGAGAGTGTGCAAAATTTCTTGACGGTCTTACGTGGCTCGTCCAGATAATAATGTTTCTTACCTTGGGACTTCTTGTTAATCCTCATGAACTTTTAGATGTTGCTCTAATTGCCACAATTACAGGACTTTTTTTGATTTTTATTGCAAGGCCAATGAGTGTTTTTATTACTTTATTGCCACTCAGAAAAAAGAAATTTAACTCAAAAGTATTCATTTCATGGGTAGGCCTAAGAGGGGCCGTGCCTATTATATTTGCTACATATCCTGTTGTAGCAAAAGTTCCAGGTGCGCATCAGATATTCAATATCGTTTTTTTCATAACAATACTATCACTTTTACTACAGGGGACCACAATTACATGGATGGCAAAGGTGTTAAACTTGACTCGAGTAATAAGAAGATTTGATAATGATTTCGGAATAGAGTTGCCTGAAGAGCTTGATTCTAAATTATGGGATATTGTGATTACACAAAAAATGCTTGAATCTGGAAATCAGCTGAAGAATATGAGAATTCCTAAAGGAATATTGGTAATAATGATTAAAAGAGGTGAAGATTATTTAATTCCCGACGGTTCATTGGAAATATTATTCGGAGACAAGTTGTTGGTCATAGCTCAGAACAATAATGAAGAAGAGCATATGTTGCAACGTTAAGAGAATATTTTTTTAAATAACCACATAACTAAATTTTAATTAAATGAAAAGAAAAACAGTTTTATTCCTGGCTTTTTCCTTATTGCTTTTTGGTTGTAAAGACAATGACAAAAATAATATTTCCCTTTTTATCGGAAGTTATTCTAAATCTGCGGATGAAGGAGTTTCTATCTATAATTTTAATCAAGCAACAGGTGAAGCTGTACGTCTTGCCGGTGTTAAAGGGGTGGAAAATCCATCTTACCTTGCAATAAGTGATGACAAAAAATCAATTTATGCTGTGGCTGAAAATGGTCCTGAAAACTCTACTGTAAATTTTATAACCTTTTGTAAAGATCCTTTTGTATTGAAATTAAAAGACTCAGTAAATACGCTTAGTGGAGGTCCTTGCTTTATTGAATTTTCTCCCGACGGACGGTTTTTAGTTACTGCAAATTATGGGGGAGGAAGTATTTCTATTATTGGAATAGAAGAGGACGGTAGTTTATCCGATGACGTGCATTTGATTACCTATTCAGGTAGGGGACTTGATACTATCAGGCAAAATCAATCCAGAACACATCAGATTACATTCTCACCTGAAGGAAAATATATGTTTGTAACAGATTTGGGAACAGATAAAATTTATATTTATATTTTAAATGAGGAGTATTCAAAAGAAACAGGTTTAAACAGACAATTAATTAATTATGAGGCTGGCTTCAATACCTGTGACTTAGAACCTGGCTCCGGACCACGTCATATGTGTTTTCATCCTGATGGGCACTATGCATATTTGATAAATGAACTCTCTGGTAAAGTGAGTGTGATGAGTTATTACGATGGAAAATTGAAATTGTTGCAGGAGATTGCCGCGGATACTACAGGAGCAAAGGCAAGTGGAGATATTCATATATCTAAAGACGGAAGATATTTATATGCATCAAACAGACGTATAAATGATGG
>JBAXYG010000228.1:0-2795 GCA_041670905.1 Bacteroidales bacterium | reverse complement strand
ACAATATTCTTATCAACAGTCATATTTTATATTATTGGTATTTGGTTTCAAATATAGTTAAATAACGCTTAATAGAATATCATATTTGTTCTTTTGGGGAGTAAAAAGTAAATATTTATTAATTATTTTCAAGAAAATGTTTGATTTTATAAAAATTAAATATTATATTTGTCAAAATATTTGTATTATAATGAATGTGAGGTAGTTAAGTGTGGGTGGGGGATAAATAATAAAAAGATGAAAAAAATATTAATTACAATGAATAAGTTTTTAATAGTATTTTTTATGCTTTCTGCTGTTTCTTGTGTCCAGACTCCAGATCATATAGATGAAGTTGCTGCAGAGGGAGATAAATTTACTGTTGCTGAAAACTTTGATTGGGAAACGTTGGAAACAAAGTCGGTTTCATTGACTGTAACATCAGATGTTTATACTCAAGAGTGGAAATTATTAGGAGAAAATCTTATTCCCGGAACATACGAATTTAAAGTTAGTCCGGGTACGGAGATAATAATTGTAGAAAAGGAATCACAAGAAGTTGCTAACATTAATACTAAGGCTTTTGATGCAGTTAAAGCGCCTTCACTTTTCTCTTCGTATTTATATTTTCCTTCATTTTTCTCTTATGCAACTTATATGTATGAGGATCTTTTCCCTTCTGAAGGGGATTTGGATTTTAATGACCTTGTTGCCGGTATTCGTTTTAAATGGACTATAAATATAAGTGGAAAGGTTACTAATATGTCAATAACAATTCAGCCACGTTCTGTAGGTAGTTCTTTTAATACTGTTGGTCTTGGTTTGAAGTTTAATTCTAATAAAATAAAGATAACCAGTGTTGATAATAGTAGTACTTCTTCATTATTTTCTCTTAATTCTAATGGTACAGAATCCGGTCAGTCTTCATGTGTAGTCGTTCCCCTTACAAGTAATATTAGGGAAGGTTGGGAAAAAGAATCCGGATTTATAAATACGTTTAATAATATGCTTTGCCTTGGTAACGGCGAAATTAAAACTATTAATATAGTCTTCGATAGTAAACATCTTCCTTCTCGATCTGCTGTGGATATAGATAATATTGCATTATTTGCCGTCTTTGGTGAGAGAGGACGTGAAATATTTGAAAAGGGTAATACACCTACTGACCTGTTTAATGCAGGATATTTTACTCAGGTAGGGAAGAGTGACTTTTCAAGTCTTAATAATTATGTATGGGGTTTAAAATTTGCATATGACATATACTACCCTAAAGAATATGCTGCTCTTTATAAACTTTATCCTGATTTTGCAAAATGGGCTGCTTCAGGTGGAGTGAATTATACATACTGGTATCTTTCAATTATCAATTATGGGTATAAATATAAGAGTTACACTTTCTAAAAAATTCCTATTCTTTTATTATTGCTTTCTACTAATTGCATCCACCAACAGTAAGGTGTTTTACGAGAATTGTAGGCATTCCGCATGAGACGTTGCAGTATTGACTTTTACCGCAAGTCCATGTGCCGTTATCAATAAGATTATTGTCAGCAACTTCTTCAATATTTAAAAGGGTTTCTGGCCCGTTTCCTATTATATTAATGTCTTTTATAGGATAAGTAAGTTTCCCGTTTTCAACGAGAAATCCGCTTTTTACGTAGAAAGTAAAATCTCCTGCACCTATTTGTACCTGGCCGTTTGAAAAATTATCTACGTATATTCCTTTTTTGACGCTTTTTATTATATCATTTTCAGTGCTATTCCCGTTTTCCATATATGTTGCTCTCATACGAGGAATTGGGCTAAATCGGAATGATTCCCTTCTTCCGTTACCGGTAGGATGGACTCTGTAGTATTTTGCACTTATACGATCGTGCAGGTATGAATTTAGAATACCATTTTTTACAATATATGTTTTTTGACCCGGAATTCCTTCATCATCAATATTAAGGGCACCTCTATTTCCAGTAATTGTGCCGTCATCAACTACGTTTATACTCTCTTTACATATTTTTTCTCCAAGTCTGTCAGAAAAAATAGATGTTTTTTTTCTGTTGAAATCGGCTTCAAATGCATGCCCTATTGCCTCATGTAATAATATTCCTGATCCTCCAGCACCCATTATAACAGGGAGGACTCCGCCTTTTGGCTGCTTTGCTTTAAAAAGAATGGATGTGTTTTTTATAACTTCATCAACCATCTCCTTTACAAGATTTCCTGTAAGCATTTCACTTCCCATTCTGTAACTTCTAGAAGAAGATGAAGTTTCAATTCTGCTACCTTGTTTCATAACGCAACTTACCACAGCAGAAGCCAGTGGCCTTTCATCACAAAAAAAATCTCCCAAAGAGTTAAAAAACATAATTTTTGTGTTTGAATCCGAGAGTTGTTCTATTACTTTATCAACCCGGCTGTCAGCGTCGAATATACTTTGATTGAGTTGTTGTAGAAAAGTCGTTTTTTTAGTTATGGAATAGTCTTCCCAATGATTAAGTATCGGATACCTGTTTTTGACTTTGATGGGGTTTATTTTAAGTGTATGGTTAAAAGAAGTTTTGCTTTCTGCAATTTGTGCCGCCATAAGTGCCGCACTCTCCATTTCTTTTATATTGGTGCTTTCCGAATACGCATATCCCGTCTGATCTCCACACAGGACTCTTATTCCAACACCAAAATCAATATGATTGCCGGCCGAATTAACCTGATTGTCTCGGAGAGATATTTCATTGGCGATACTATGCTCAAAAAAAATGTCGGCATAATCTCCTCCTTTAGAGAGAGCTATCTTTATCAGTTGATAAAGACTTTCTTTTGTT
>JBAXYG010000227.1:0-2798 GCA_041670905.1 Bacteroidales bacterium | reverse complement strand
TTTGTGAGTAATGGTTATTGGCCCACCTGTCTCTATCTGATGCTTAAAGAGTGGTACTACGGATCCGTTGGATCCCAATACATTTCCAAACCGAGTAGTTACAAACTGGGTAGGATTCTCAATCCCATTTTCTATTAATTTTTGTGATAGAGATTGAATATATATTTCGGCAGCTCTTTTACTTGCTCCCATTACATTAGTTGGATTAACAGCTTTGTCTGTAGAGATCATTATAAACCGTTTAACCCTAAATTCTACAGAAAGGTCTGCCACAATTTTTGTTCCTAATACATTGGTGACTACTGCGGCCGAAGGATGAAATTCCATCATTGGAACATGTTTATATGCGGCGGCATGAAATACAATATCCGGCTTTGCGCATTCAAAAATCTGCCTCATTTTTACCTCAGAAGTAACATTACCAATTATTGGTTTGATTTGAATATTCAATTTTTTCCCGGTAAGGTTTAACCAAAGGTCGTTAAGAGGTGTCTCAGCCTGATCTACCAATATGATTTTTTTACAGTGAAACTTTGCCACCTGATTTGCTATTTCACTTCCAATGGAGCCGGCTGCCCCTGTAATTAGTACTACTTTGTTGTTAAAATGGCACTCAATCTGTTCGTTGTCCATCTTAATTGCATTTCTACCCAGCAGATCTTCTATTTTTATCTTATTTATTTTTGGGGCAATATTTCCGTTGTAATCGTCCAGTTTGCTGAACATTGTAACCATTAGTAGCTCCAACCCCTCAACAATGCATTTGTCGTAAAACTCTTTTGGCATTGCATCCAGTTGAGACTTATAAATAAGAAGTGTATTGACCTTGTAATGCTCCATATGTTGGAGCATCCCTTTTTTTGCAGATAGAATTGGCATGCCATCAACAGTTTTGCCTGCATGACTATCTATTAGTGAAATGAATGCAACCGGTTCATAGGGGTTTGCCTTTTCTCCCTTAATTGAGGTTGAGAGCAACAATGACTCATATTCACTTCCGAGAATAAATACTCTTATTTTCTTATCTTCACACCTTTTTTTGAAACGTTCAAAAACGCTTTTAACAATGAATCGGAAAATAAGCTGTCCTGCAATAACCAGGAAGCAAAGCACAAAAGGAAACCATAAATTAAAACTAAACAGATGACCATTGGCAAAGTACTTGTTATTGGCAAAAATACTGATTAATTCAAATAAAAAAGTAGCAAATAACGCAGATTTAGTAAGTTGTTTAAGATCAGACATGGTTGAAAAGCGAATCACACCACGGTAGGTTTTAAATAGTATTGAAGAAAAAAAGTAAAGGATAGTAACAAGTAATAACTTGAATCCGAAGTGAGGTGCATTAACAGCTGCCACAGCATTCCTAAAGAGCCAAAGAGTGATAAAAGCAAGGACAACAATAAATAAATCTATTATTAAAATTGTCCATCTTGGCATATAATTGTGCATTTTATTCCAAACGAAACGTTCAGTTCTAAGAAGAATATTTTTCATAGTTATTTTCATGGAAAATACCGGTGAGTCACAATAACGTGACCACCAATAATGGTTTTTATATATACAAATTTAATTAATTTTTTTACTTATACATTAAATAATGCTTCAGATAAGATATATAGATTTTTGAATTATTTTTATTTTAGTTTGTTAAATAATATTATCAGTATAGCCTCTCTTTTAAAAAATACTTTTAAAAGAAAAAATATATTTTTTGTATCTTTGAAATATAGAAATGTAATAATTTGTTACATAAAGTTAAAATATATTATAATAACACTATAAAACGATAATAAAATGAACAATGCAATTTTTTCTTTTCCTGTTCCGGTGAATGAACCGGTAAAAAGTTATTTGAAAGGTAGTTTGGAACGTGAGGCTCTTGAAGAAGAGTTGAAGAAACAAAGTTCCCAAGTTATTGATATTCCTCTGATAATAGGAGGTAAAGAGGTAAGGACAGGTGACTTGGGAAAAATTGTTTGTCCTCATGATCATAGTCATGTACTTGCTACTTATCATAAAGCTGGAGAGAATGAGATAAAAATGGCTATTGATGCTGCCATGGAGGCACACAAGGTTTGGAGCGAGATGCCATGGACTGTTAGAGCCTCTATTATTTTGAAAATTGCTGATTTGCTTGCGGGAAAATATCGTGCTGTATTAAATGCATCAACTATGTTGGGCCAAAGTAAAAATATTTTCCAAGCTGAAATTGACTCTGCGTGTGAAACTATAGATTTTTTGCGGTATAATGTTGCATTTGCCTCTAAGATATATGGTACACAGCCAAAAAGTGCACAAGGTCAGATAAATAGCGTTGAGTATCGTTCTTTGGAAGGGTTTATTTTGGCAATAACCCCATTTAATTTTACCTCTATTGCATCAAATCTTACTCTTTCTCCTGTTTTGATGGGAAATACTACTATTTGGAAAACATCGACAGCATCCATACTTTCCAATTATTATCTTATGCAGGTTTATAAAGAGGCCGGACTTCCTGATGGAGTTGTAAATTTCTTGTGTGGAAGCGGTGCTCTAATCGGGAAAGTAACCATGTCTTCCCCTGATTTTGGAGGAATACATTTCACCGGGAGCAGTGCCACTTTCAATTCATTATGGAAAACAGTAGGGGAAAATCTTGGAAAATATAAATCATACCCTCGTTTGGTTGGGGAAACAGGTGGAAAGGACTTTATTTTTGTGCATCCGTCAGCTTCTGCAAAAGAGGTTGCTACTGCTGCTTTTTGTGGTGCTTTTGAATATCAGGGACAAAAATGTTCTGCCGCTTCCCGTATGTA
>JBAXYG010000226.1:0-2802 GCA_041670905.1 Bacteroidales bacterium | reverse complement strand
TCTTCAATTGATTGAGAACCAAATATAAATGACAATCCACCTTCTTTTGCTAATGCGATTGCCATATTACTATCAGAAACAGACTGCATAATAGAGGATACAAAAGGAACATTTAAAGAAATACTAGGTGTTTGTCCCTTTCTGAATTTTACTAATGGAGTTTTCAAATTTACATTATTAATAGTGTGCTTTTTTGTTGTCAATCCGGGGATTATAAGGTATTCATTAAAAGTCCTTGAGACTTCATCTATTATTTTTGTCATATCAAAATAGAATTAAAAAATTTTGCAAATTTATGAAAAATATAAGCAATTACATTATTTTTTGCTCTTAAAATAATTAAAAATAATATATTTAACTTTACCGAAAAGTTAGAATCATGGACTCCTCAATAAAAAAGAATTTTCCTGTATCAGGAATGGGCTGTGTTTCCTGCGCAGTTAATATAGATAATATATTAAAAAATCAACCGGGATTAATCAGTTCTTCTGTCAATTTTTCAGCATCAAGTATTTATATTGAATATAACCCCAATGTTACTAGTCCAAAAATACTTCGTGGAATTGTTCAATCCATTGGGTATGATATAATTATTGACGAAAATGAATTTAATCATCAGAAAGAGATTAAAGAGAGAGAATCTGTTATATTGAAAAATAAGACCATATATGCTGCATTATTGACATTTCCGGTTGTTGTGATTGGAATGTTTATGCCTGATTTGCCTTATGCAAACTGGATAATGCTTGTGCTGTCAACACCGGTTGTATTTTGGTTTGGAAGAAGTTTCTTTATTAATGCTTTTAAACAATTAAAACACGGTAAAACAAGCATGGATACATTAGTATCTTTAAGTACAGGAATTTCTTATCTGTTTAGTTTTTTTAATACCGTTTTTCCCAATTTTATGATGGTTAAAAACGGTCATCAGCATGTATATTTTGAAGCCTCTGCAGTCATTATTGTGTTTATTTTACTTGGGCGTCTCCTTGAAGAAAAAGCAAAAGCAAATACATCCTCAGCTATAAAAAAATTAATTGGATTACAACCTGATACGGTAACCTTGATTAATAAAGACGGATCAGAAGTTTCTAAACCGGTTTCGATGGTTCAAATAGATTGTGAGTTGCGGGTAAAACCAGGAGAGCGGATTCCGGTTGATGGAATTGTGTTAGATGGAGTTTCTTTTGTTGACGAAAGTTCTATTACCGGTGAGCCCTTACCTGTTGAAAAAACGTCAGGTAAAAAAGTTTTTGCTGGAACGATTAATCAAAAAGGCAGTTTTGTTATGCAGGCACAAAAAGTGGGAAGTGAAACACTGCTGGCACGTATCATACGAATGGTGCAAGAAGCACAAGGGAGTAAACCTCCGGTTCAGAAATTAGTAGACAAAGTGGCATCTGTCTTTGTTCCTATTGTTATCATTTTATCCGCTGTAAGTTTTGTGATATGGATGATTTTTGGTGGTGAAAAAGCTTTACCACAGGCACTTTTGGCGATGGTTTCTGTACTTATTATAGCCTGTCCGTGTGCGCTTGGATTGGCCACTCCAACAGCAATAATGGTAGGAATAGGTAGAGGTGCTGAATCTGGCATTTTAATTAAAGATGCCGATAGTCTAGAACTTGCTTGCAAAATTGATACTCTTGTATTGGATAAAACAGGAACTATTACTGAAGGAAAGCCAAAAGTAACAGATTGGTTTTGGAAAACTGATAATACAGTGCAATTGAAATCTATTTTACTGGGAGTGGAATCACAATCCGAGCATCCATTGGCTGAGGCTGTTACTATTGCATTAAGAAACGAAAATGTTCAGTATGTACCAATTGAAAGTTTTGAAAGTGTTACAGGAAGAGGCGTTTTAGCCACAATTGGTAATTCAAAATATATTGTTGGAAATGAACTATTTATGAAGGAATACGGTATTAATCTCACAATAGAAGATAAAACAATAGCTGATCAAATGCAGGAGCAGGCAAAAACAGTATTATTCTTTGGTGAAAATAATCAAAATAAAGCGATTATTGCTATTACTGACCCAATAAAACCCTCTTCAGCTCAAGCAATAGAGAATTTGAAAAGTAAAGGTATTGAAATTCATATGCTTACCGGTGACAATCTACATACAGCTCAATCAGTAGCCTTTCAAACAGGAATAGATATATATAAAGCAGGACTTTTACCCGAAGAAAAAGCAGCATACATAGAACTTCTACAACAAAAGGGGAAAGTGGTTGCTATGGTTGGTGATGGAATCAATGATTCTCATGCAATGGCACAAGCTGATGTGAGCATTGCAATGGGAAATGGCGCTGATATTGCCATTGATATAGCGAAAATGACAATTGTTTCTTCAAAACTTGAAGTTATTTTAATGGCTATTGAACTTTCAAAACAGACACTTAGAACAATCAAGCAAAACCTGTTTTGGGCCTTTATTTATAATATCATTGGTATTCCGATTGCCGCAGGGTTGCTTTACCCTTTTACCGGATTTATGCTCAATCCTATGATTGCAGGGGCGGCCATGGCTATGAGCTCAGTATCAGTAGTAAGTAATAGTCTTCGATTAAAATACACAAAACACACCATTGATAAGCCAAAATTATCTCATATGGGGTGATGTTATTCTTCAATAAATTTATCAACACTATTTATTAAAGATAGAAGATGGTCATTAATCTCATTTTGTACTCTATTTATCTTTTTAATCTCATTTTCATTTGCTCTATTAAACTGAAGTTCTATTCTTTGAGTAATTAAATCGTAATTTTTTACTAATGTTATTGCAATCTCTTT
>JBAXYG010000225.1:0-2807 GCA_041670905.1 Bacteroidales bacterium | reverse complement strand
CTTTTTCAGCTTCGGCAATCAGTTTTATGTTAGAAAATCTTGAAAAGCCAATTGTTTTTACCGGAAGCCAACTTCCTATTGGCATGCTAAGAACAGATGGCAAGGAAAATCTTATCTCCTCCATTGAAATTGCAGCATCAAGAGACGAAACCGGAAAACCATTTGTTCCTGAAGTTTGCATTTATTTTGAAAGTCAGCTCTACCGCGGAAACCGAACCACAAAATACAACGCAGAAAATTTCAGAGCATTCCGTTCACCAAACTATCCGGTACTTGCCAATGTGGGAATACATATCATATACGATAAATCAGCAATAAACTATCCTCGTAAATGGGGCAAAAAACTTAAGGTAACCACTAAACTTGACACAAACGTAGCCATTCTTAAACTGTTTCCCGGTATCGGAAAAGAATATGTTGATGCAGTGCTTAATATCCCTAATCTCAGAGGTCTTGTTTTGGAAACATTCGGTTCAGGAAATTCTCCTTGTTTAAAATGGTTCTTAGAAAGTATTCGAAAATGTATTAAAAGAGGGGTAGTCGTTGTAAATGTAACTCAATGTCAAGCTGGTAGTGTTGACATGGAAGCATATGCTAACGGATTGGTACTTAAAAAAGCCGGAGTAGTCAGCGGTTACGATATAACAACAGAATCGGCAATTACTAAACTATTTTTTATTTTGGGAAGGGAAAGTGATAAGAAAATTATTAAATCGTGCATTCAAAGTAATCTTAGAGGAGAAATTTTAAATAAATAAGTGGTTTTTAATATTTTTTCCTAAATTGCACGATAATTTAAATATAGTACAGAATAAACTATAACTATTTAATACATTGTTTAATAATTAATTACAAAGAAAACTTATGAAAAAAATTTTCATGTTTTTTGCAGTTATTGGTCTTATGACAATTTCTGCTCAATTCCAAGTAGCTAATGCGCAGGAAGAACCTGCAACTGCTACAGAAGAGGTTGCTGCTGCAACTCCTGCTGAAGAAGTTACCGCTGATGAAGCAGGTAGTCTTGCCGAGCTTACAGCAGCCACAGGCAAAGAACCTATGCACCAACAACTAAAAAGATATTTCATCGAAGGTGGTGCGGCATTTATGTCTATTGTTTTGTTGTGCCTTATTTTCGGTTTAGCAATTGCAATTGAAAAAATTATCACTTTAAGTTTATCTCAAACTAATACCAAGAAACTTCTTACTGAAGTTGAAAATGCACTTAAGAAAGATGGAGTTGAAGGAGCAAAAGAAGTTTGTCGTAATACGAGAGGCCCTGTTGCAAGTATTTTTTATCAAGGTTTGCTTCGTATAGATCAAGGTGTTGAAACAGTTGAAAAAGCTGTTGTATCATATGGTTCAGTACAGATGGGACAATTGGAAAGTGGACTTTCATGGATTACACTTTTCATAGCTATCGCCCCTATGTTAGGATTCATGGGTACAGTTATTGGTATGATTGCAGCATTCGATTCTATTGAAGCTGCCGGTGATATCTCTCCGACACTTGTAGCCGGAGGTATGAAAGTAGCTTTGATTACTACCGTAGGTGGTCTAGTCGTTGCTATTATTCTTCAATTGTTTTACAACTATATCGTATCGAAGGTTGACTCTATCGTTGTTTCAATGGAAGACGCTTCAATCTCTCTTATTGATTTGTTGGTTAAACATCAAAAATAATTATCATGAAAGGAATTAAATATATAAAATATATATTACTCGCACTTTCACTAGTAGCATTCATTGTTTTCTTCATCTTTTTACCAACTACTCAAGATGAACCAATATTGAATGTTTATATTGGATGGGCATACATCCTTATGGCCATTGCTGCTCTACTTGCTATCGGATTTCCTTTAGTTAGGGCAATTAAAAGCCCTAAGGGACTTTTAAAAATTGGCATATTGGTAGTTGGAGTAGTAGTAATTGTCGGTGGCTCCTATTTATTAGCTCCCGGCACACCTATCGATACAAACGAGGCTGTATCCGATTCCACATTCAAATTTACCGATACGGCACTCATTATAACTTATATTGCACTCGGGGCTTCCATTTTAGCAATTATTGTCAGCACAATCCTGAATTCAATTAAAAATCGTTAAAAATTATTAAGATGGCATCAAAAAAGACTCCAGATATAAACGGTGGATCAATGGCGGATATTGCATTCTTAATGTTGATATTCTTTTTGATGGTTAGTACTATGGATTCGGAAGAAGGTCTTTCCAGACGTCTTCCGCCAATGCCTACTGAAGATCAGAAGGTAGAAAACCAAAAAGTTAAAGAAAGAAATATCATACAGGTTAGAATCAGTTCAGGCGACAGAATTTTTGCCGGAAATGAAGTGATAGATGTCAGCCAACTGAAAGATAAAATTACCGAATTTCTAACCAATCCTAATGAAGATCCTCTTCTTCCTGAAAAGAAAGTAGAAAACATTGAAGGATTTGGTGATTATCCGGTTTCTAAAGGTGTGATTTCACTTCAAAATGACCGTGGGACAAGTTACCGCAAATATATTGAGGTACAAAATGAACTGATCAAAGCTGTAAATCTGCTTCGTGACGATTTTGCTCAACACGAATATGGCAAAAAATATGCTATGCTCGATGAAGAAAAGCAATTAATTGTCCGTAAGGCTGTTCCTCAAAGCATTTCAGAAGCTGAACCTAAAGACGTAAAGAAAAAATAGGAAAAATCAGAATGGCTAAATTTATCAAAAAAAAAGATGACGATGCATCAAAAATTAATACTGCATCCCTTCCTGATATTGTTTTCATGATCCTGATGTTCTTCATGGTATCTGT
>JBAXYG010000224.1:0-2826 GCA_041670905.1 Bacteroidales bacterium | reverse complement strand
CCTCACAAAGAGCAAATCTGGTTCCTATCTGCACTCCATCCGCTCCTAAAACCATTGCCGCCTTCATTTGCTCTCTTGTAGCAATTCCACCCGCTGCAAGCAATGGAAAATCCGGACCTATAGTCCTTCTAACTGCAGGAATCAAACAAAAAGTAGTTGTTTCTTCTTTTCCGTTGTGTCCACCGGCTTCAAAACCCTCTGCAACAATAATATCCACCTCAGCTTCAACACATTTCAGTGCAAAAGCAGAGGAAGAAATAACATGTGCCACCTTTATTCCATTCTCATGTAAAAAAGGAGTCCATTTTTTAGGAGAACCGGCTGAAGAAAAAACAATTGGAACCTTTTCATCAACAATAATATCCATCACTTCATCCAATTGAGGATAAACCAAAGGAATATTCACTCCAAAAATATTAAAACCATCAGGAGCATCTTTCAAAGCCTCTCTGCAAGAACGAATATGGTGTCTTAATACATCCGGGTGCATAGATCCTGCACCAATCAATCCCAATCCACCTTCACTGCTCACGGCAGAAGCCAATCTCCAGCCACTACACCAAACCATACCCCCCTGAATTATCGGATATTTTATTTTTATTATTGAATTCAGCTCCATTTTCTTTATTATTCCCCTCTCCGGGTTAAAAACGTTATTTTATAAAATTATTATATAAGCACCTGATTGTTGCCTTTAATATGTTCTTATCAGGAGCATCAGTTTCAGGAAGAGCACCATTGCTTATCACAACTATACCAAATTTCTTCTCAGGATCAAAAAACATCTCACTTCTTAATCCATAAGCACCTCCTGTATGTCCGACAAGAACTACATCCGGAATATAATTATGTTCTATCCACAATCCCATACCATATCCTTGTTCTTTAGAAAGTTTTGTCTGCATTATCTTAGAACTCTCTTCGGAAATTATTTTAACATTTCCCAAAGGGGAAGTACCATAATTCATATGCATCATCATATATTTTGCCAAATCCAACGCAGAAATCTTCATTCCTCCTGTCGGAGAAAAAATCGGTGTAGAATATCCCATAACATAATTTTTTATCTCTTCCCGGCGAGGAGCATATGCTTCAGGGGACTCATCAAAACATTTTTTTTCATTATTATATAAATATATCCTGGCAAATCTGGAAGAATCCAAAGAATCAACACAATACCCTCCATATAGTCCTAAAGGATCCAATATATGATGTTTTACATATAGATCAAACCTCTCTCCAGAAATCTTTTCAATAAATGTCCCAACCATATTTAAATTCAGATTACAATATTGATATCCGGTGCCCGGTTCATAATCATTATAGCATTTTGCCCAATCAGAATTGGTAGCAGGATTAATAATATTCAAATTAAAATATCCCTGTGTATCGTTCAAACTTGACAAATGAGACATCAGCATTCCGATTGTAATAACCTTATCCGGAAATTTCGGATTTCTCACTCTGAACCCTGCCAATTCACTTACATCCGTATCAAGTGAAACTTTACCCTGCTCGCGGAGCTGCATAATTGAAGTCACAGAGAAAGATTTTGATATTGAAGCTATCCTGAAAATGCAATCGTTAGTAAGCGGTTCTTTTGTTTCAAGATTTTTATATCCAAATGATTTGTTATAAATAATATGGTTGTCTTTTACAACTGCCACACTTAATCCAACAGCATCAAGATCTTTCATTATCTTAGCTATTTCCTTTTCGCATTTTTTTGCAGGATTAGGCATAAAACCCATACTAATCACCATAATAGACATTGCAACAATTGCAACATACAAAACAGATTTTTTCATATTATTAATTTACATTTTAGAAAACATTCTTTTTTTCAAAAAAAAGATATTTATTATCTCGCAGTAACAAAGATAAGATTTTGAGAGAAAATATGAGTATTTTTGTTCTTATGAATTATAAAAAGCAGATAGTTGAAACCCCCCTGATGAAACAATACCTTGAGATTAAGGCAACTTATCCCGATGCCATATTGCTTTTTAGGGTAGGAGATTTTTATGAGACTTTCGGAGATGATGCTTTAGTTGCAAGCAAAGTATTGGGAATTGTCCTTACACGAAAAGCAACCGGATCAGGGACATATACAGAGCTTGCCGGGGTTCCACATCACGCCATAGATACCTATCTGCCCAAACTCATACGTGCCGGATATAAAGTTGCCGTATGTGATCAGCTTGAAGATCCTAAACTCACCAAGAAAATTGTAAAAAGAGGTGTTACAGAACTTGTAACTCCGGGTGTCGCATATAATGATACTTTACTTCAACAAAAAGAGAATAATTTTCTTGCCGCTGCCGTTTTTAACAAAGATAAAGGTGGCATTGCTTTTCTGGATATTTCTACAGGCACTTTTAAAATAGCCCAAGGCTCTCTTGATTATATAGAAGTACTTCTTGCTGGTTTTTCTCCCAAAGAAGTATTAGTTCAAAAAGGATATCAGGATGGCTTTCGTAAAAGGTTTGGTAACATTGCATATATATCCACAATGGATGAATGGGCATTTGTATTTGAGTCCGCATATGAAAAACTCCGCACACAATTTCATCTGGAATCATTGAAGGGATTCGGAATAGAACATCTTCCACTAGGAATCAGTGCCGCCGGTTCAATTTTATTCTATCTTGAACTCACACAACATAAAGGACTGGGACATCTTTGCTCCATTTCGCGCATAGATGAAGATAATTTTGTGTGGATGGACCGTTTTACATTCCGCAATCTGGAAATTTTCAATTCATTCGGCGGACCGGAAGAAACATCACTAATATCTGTCATAGATAAATGTTCTTCCCCTATGGG
>JBAXYG010000223.1:0-2832 GCA_041670905.1 Bacteroidales bacterium | reverse complement strand
TTACCCAATACTTATCTTTAGGTGAACGTCCGGTATAAACTCCTGTCATTACATTAATCGCACCCAATTCGGTTTTTTTGCCTGCTTCATAGCTAGTTAGAGATGGGTTCAACTCTGCTTCGTATAACTCCTCATAACTCGGATTGTATATGACTTTTTTGACATCATTTATGCCATACTTTGATAAATCGATATTTTTCATAAAATACTTGTTTTTTAGTTCTAATTACTTTAAGTCGCAAAAATAATAAATTATTATTATGCTCTTTAATTTATGCAAAAAGTTTGCCACATTTGACTTGGTTACAAGATTGTACATAATATATAAATATCTAATATATAAAACTTTATGTTGATATCTTTATTATCTGTTCCTTATCGTGTCACATTCAGTAGTATACTATAGTCAGTGATAGCGAAAGTTCTACTAAATTCCTTTTATATATATTTGCATATGCAAAATATTTTAAAGAAATATTGGGGATATGACTCTTTTCGTCCTAAACAAAAAGAGATTATTGATTCGGCTCTTGAAGGTAAGGATGTTTTGGCTATTCTCCCGACAGGTGGAGGAAAGTCAATATGTTTCCAGATACCTGCTTTAATGAGAGAAGGAATATGTATTGTTATTTCCCCCTTGATAGCTTTGATGAAAGATCAGGTGCAGAATCTTAACGTAATGGGAATTAAAGCTCTTGCTATATATTCCGGTATGACTTACCATGAAATGGATATTGCTCTTGACAATGCAATATTTGGTGACTACAAATTTCTTTATGTATCCCCGGAAAGGCTCAGAACAGAGCTTTTCAAAGTAAGATTAGCAAAAATGAATGTTAATTATCTGGTTGTTGATGAAGCTCATTGTATATCGCAGTGGGGTTATGATTTTCGGCCCGATTATTTACAGATTTGTGCTATAAGGAAAATTATCAAGGCATCGGTAATAGCTCTTACTGCTACGGCAACTGTACCTGTTGCAGAGGATATTATGACAAAATTGGAGTTTAAGGTACCAAATCTTATCCGTTCCGGTTTTGAAAGGCCAAATCTGGCTTATGTTGTTCGTAAAGCAGAAGATAAACTTGGACAACTCCTTAAAATATGTAATTCCTTAAATGGTTCTGGAATTGTATATGTTGGGACAAGAAAAACAGCAGAAAATGTTTCCTCTTTTCTGAACAGTAGAAATATTGATGCTCATGCATATCATGCCGGAATGGGTAGAGATGTTCGTTCCTCGATTCAGGATGAATGGAAAAGTGGAAAAAAGAGAATAATTGTTGCTACAAATGCATTTGGAATGGGAATAGATAAGTCTGATGTCAGGTTTGTCTGCCATTTTGATGTGCCTGATTCTATTGAAAGTTATTTTCAGGAGGCAGGACGTGCTGGACGTGATGAGTTGCACTCTTTTGCAGTTCTTTTGTGGAACGGCACGGACATTTCAAGGTTAAAACAAATAGGAAAAGTGACATTTCCTCCATTGGATTATATAAAGGATATATATCAGAAAGTGTTTATTTTTCTCGGATTTACTTATGAAACAGGGAAGGGGTGTAGTGTAAAGTTTGAATTGGAGGCTTTTGCAAAAAGATTCAAGTTGCATGCTGCAACAGCTTACTATGCAATAAAATATATTGAAAGAGCAGGCTATTGGAGTCTTACTGAAGAATTGGAAATAACTGCTAAACTCCAATTTATAGTAAATAGGGATGAGCTTTACCGGTTACAATTAGGTTCTGTTGAATGGGATGCTTTCATTCAAGTGATTCTAAGGCTTTATACAGGAATATTTTCGGATTATGTTCCTATTGATGAGGAATTTATTGCACGTCAGGGAAGGTACGCAGTTGAGGTTGTAAAGACGAAACTTATAGGGTTATCAAAAATGAAAATCGTGAAGTACATCCCGAAAATTAAATCACCTATGCTTAATATCAACAATGAACGGCTTTATGAAAAGAACTTTTTGCTGCCACAGAAAGAATATGATGAAAAATTAAACAGGGTTCAGTCTAGGATAAACGACATAATAGCATTTGTTGAAGAAGACAAAGAATGCAGAAGCAAAGTGCTCTTGAAATATTTCGGTCAAGAAAAATCTAAATCGTGTGGGATATGTGATGTATGTATTGCCAATAAGAAAAGTATTCATTTAAAAGATACCAATAGACGTAATCAAGGTAATTTATCTGTTACTAATGAGACCGAATCTATAATGAAGGTGTTGAATGAATGTGGTGGTGATTTTAGAAAAGCAGCTTTGCGTATTAAAGAAATTGGCGGTGATGACTATGATGACCTTATTGAGATTTTAAGAAAAATAGAACATCCATAACTATCAAAATTGAATCAGAATTGATAATAAAACCATAACATTTGTTACTAAATGTTGAAATTCATTAGTTCAGTATATAGTTTTTGTACAGGAAGCCCCATTACATTAAAATATGATCCTTTTATTGAGGTTATACCGATGTATCCTATCCATTCCTGTACACCATACGCTCCGGCTTTGTCATATGGCTTATAGTTGTCGAGATAATATTTTATTTCATCATTGCTCAACTTTTTAAAAGTGACTTCAGTAGTTGATGTAAATGAGCGGAAAGTATAGTTAGAACGGAGAGCTACTCCGGTAAGAACCTGGTGCTTTTCCCCTGAGAGTTTTGCTAAAATATTTTCAGCATCTTTTCTGTCCTTTGGTTTTCCTAAAATCTCATTTTTGCAGAAAACCAAGGTATCGGCGGTAATCAATATTTCGTTCTTTTCAAGTTTTCTATGGAAAGATTCTGATTTGTGTCTTGCCAGAAATTCCGGAACCTGGTT
>JBAXYG010000222.1:0-2857 GCA_041670905.1 Bacteroidales bacterium | reverse complement strand
TCTGACAATAAATCAGATTTTATTCCTGCAAAAAAAATACTTATCCCGGTTAATAAAGAAAATGTTAAAAAATATAATATTGTAGGTGAAAAAGACTATGATAAAATTGTTGATACCGTAGAGTTGACCATATCTGGAAAAACTATTGGCAAAGCAGATCTTATCGTACTTGATATTTTATCAGAATACAATTGGGATCGCCCTATTTACTTTGTTTCGATGGGTGGCGATGTTGATTTAGGATTAAAACCATGGCTGCAATTTAATGGATTCTCTTATAAATTAGTTCCTATAAAAACTCCTGATTATAGAGATACACCCCAGATTAACAGTGATGATATGTATAATCAACTTATGAATGTATATAGATTTGAATCTTTGAAGAATACTAAAATGCATGTTGATTACCAAAACCTATACACATTTGAAGCTGTTTCTCCTATTAGAGATATGTTTGTCCAGACCGCTGAAAAACTCATTAAAGAGGGAGAAAAAGAGAAGGCCGTAAATCTCCTTGACAGATGTGTTGATATTATGCCTACTGAAAACTTCCCTTATAATGTATCGATGCTTCACAGCACAAATGAACTCAGTATTGTTAAAATTATAGAACAGTATCTTAAATGCGGACAAAAAGATAAAGCCATAAGCGTCGCTGACCAGTTCGTTCTTGAAACATTCCAGACAATAGAATACTTCATCTCTCCTCGCGGTAATGATATGATTTACAAAGAAGGAGTAGATGCCAATATCTCGTTCCTTTATTACTTGATACATACTCTCAAAAATAACGGCGCAGAAGAATACGCAGCCACTCTTGAATCTAAGATAGCTTCACTGTTGAGTTAAGGCCTAAACAGGCTTTAACTCAACAGTGAAATGTCTCATTATAGGAAGTTGTTTAACTACCTTATATCCTTTTGTTATAGTTTCACGTCTATCGTAAACATTTTTTAATGCTGCTGCAACATAATCCATATGATTATTGGTATACACACGACGTGGAATTGCCAAACGTAATAATTCCAATGCTGGATATCTGTTTTCTCTGGTAATAGGATCCCTGTCAGCCAAGAGAGCGCCAATTTCCACCCCCCTGATTCCAGCTTCAAGATAGAGCTCTATACCCAAAGTCTGGGCAATAAATTCTTCTTTTGGGACATGAGTAAGTATCTTTTTTGCATCAACAAAAATTGCATGACCTCCAGCAGGCCTCTGATAAGGTATTCCGTATTCGTCAAGCTTCTTCCCCAAATATTCTATCTGTTTTACTCTTGTTTCAAGATATTCAAATTCAGTGCCTTCTTTTAACCCCTGAGCCAAAGCACTCATGTCTCTTCCTGCCATTCCTCCGTAGGTAATAAACCCTTCATACATGATATTAAACATTTGACATTTTTCCCAATCCTCTCTCTTTCTAAAAGCAATAAAACCTCCAATATTTACTATTGCGTCCTTCTTTGAAGACATTGTCATTACATCACCATAAGAAAACATTTCTTTGCATATCTGATGGATGCTCTTATCCTTATACTCTTTTTCTCTGGTTTTAATAAAGTAAGCATTTTCAGCAAACCTGGCTGAATCAAACATCAATCTGACACCGTATTTCTTTGCCAATTTTGAAATACCCTTTATATTTTCCATAGAAACCGGCTGTCCTCCTGCAGTGTTGTTAGTAATAGTTACTACAATTGCAGGAATTTTTTCTGCAGGATATTTTTTCAGAACATCTTCTAATTTTCCCAAATCCATATTTCCTTTAAAAGGAATTTCTAGATCGGTATCTTTTGCCTCATCTATTGTACAATCAATAGCAACTGCCTTTCTAAACTCAATGTGACCTTTTGTTGTATCAAAGTGAGAATTACCAGGTAAAATGTCGCCTTCCTTTATAATCGCAGAAAACAGGACATTTTCAGCCGCTCTACCTTGATGGGTTGGAAGAAAATACGGAAATCCGGTTATGTCTGTTATTCTATCTTTTAAATCATAATACGACCTTGCACCTGCATAACTTTCATCTCCCTCCATAATTGCTGCCCATTGTTTATCACTCATAGCACCAGTACCGGAATCTGTCAGTAAATCAATAAAAACATAATCGCTTTTAAGATTAAATAAATTATACGAAGCTTCTTTTATCCATTTTTCTCTCTCTTGACGAGTACTTTTGGTCAAGGTTTCAACCATCTTTATCTTGTAAGATTCAGCAAAAGGTAGTTCCATTTTTCTTTTTTTTAATTAATTATACAAAGTTATAAAAAATAAGAGCAACACTGAGTATTGCTCTTATTTTTTATAATTTATTTAAGATCTACTTATTTATTTTTCATTGCAAGCTTCTTTTCCTTACGAATATTCAAATCATACATAACAGGCGTACCAATAAATATTGAAGCATAAGTACCAACAATGACACCAATTATCAAAGCTACCGCAAATCCTCTGATTACTTCACCACCAAATATTGCTATCGCTATCAATACAACCAATGTTGTAGTTGATGTATTTATGGTTCTAGATAATGTACTGTTTAGTGCCTCATTTACATTTTGGTACAATGGCCGTTTAGGATACAATGTTTTATATTCGCGGATACGGTCAAAAATAACCACATTATCATTGATTGAATATCCAATAATTGTCAGTACCGCCGCTATAAATGTCTGGTCTACATCCAATGAGAACGGAAGTATTCCGGAAAACAAGGAGAAGAATCCTACGACTATTATGGTATTATGTATAAGAGAAGCTACTCCACCAAGTCCCCATGTCCAGTTTGTGAATCTTATAGCAAGATATATAAAAACAGCTATCCACGCCAATATTACGGCAAGAATTGCATCTCTCTGTA
>JBAXYG010000221.1:0-2865 GCA_041670905.1 Bacteroidales bacterium | reverse complement strand
TCTCCGTTTGTTCCAGGGAATTTGCATAACCAAGCCTTTGAAGCTTCATATTTAGAATCAGTCCTTACAAATTGTGCACGAACGTCACCAGGTTCCGATTGGATAAGATTAATCCAGCTTATTGTTGGAATTAATGAAGCGCCTGCAGATACATCACCATGCCATAAATTATGGTACATAGAGGCATAACCACCATCATCATCAATTGTAGATTGTGTATTCACAAATAATTCCAAAATAGTTTCGCTTGCACCTTCTTCTTTCCAATAATCAATATAATCTTCGTTGGAAACCAAAGAATAAGGTGAATCGTTTATAACTTCCAAAGCTGCTGTATATGCATTGTCCCAATCTCCTTTATACAGATATACTCTTGCTTGTAAAAGCTTTGCTGCCCAATAATTAAAATGACCTGTATTTTTATCTTTTGATAATAAAGATAAAGCATTATTAAGATCAGATAGTACCTGGCTGTAAGTTTCAGCAACAGTGCTTCTTGATTGTTTTGCCTCTGATGAGGAGACCACCTTAGTAATGAGAACTGCCCCCAATGATGCCCCATTGTCCTTAGAATATGGATATCCATACAATCTTGCAAGGTCAAAGAAATTTAAAGCTCTTACAGCATATGCCTGTCCCTTATAATCATCTTTGGTTGCTTTTTCAGTATCATTAGCAATCTCTAGATTATCAATATTTTCAAGAAGGGTATTACACCTCATTATCGTTTCATAACATTTGGACCACATATTAAAATATGTATTTGACTCAGAGTCATATCCTAGTGTATAAATTTGTGTCCATCCAGAAGACATGGTACGAGGCTGAATGTTATCTGCCCTTTCATCTCCCATTAATTGCATATAAGTTCCATAATAATCATACCATTTCATATCTACATATAGACCATTTGCAACAATACCGGCGTCATATAGCGTAAGCATTGCCGTTCCAGAAACAACTACATTTGTAGGTTCTGTGTCGAGGAAGCCTTGACAAGAAGAAAATGAGAATATCACCCCCAAGACAACTATTATATTTAGAATAAATTTTTTCATATCAACAAGTGTTTATTAAATTAAAGTGATACTTCTACACCTAGGGTTACTGTCCTTAATGCAGGTAAAGTGAAATTATAATATCCATTAGATTGTACTTCAGGGTCAAAATCCAAACCTGTAAAAGTAAGTAAATTAGTACCTGAAACAAATATTCTGGCATTTGATAATTTCATAAAATCCATGAATTTTTGAGGAAGAGTGTATGAAATAGTTACGTTTTTTAACCTTAAATAATCACCTTTCTCTAAAAAACGACTTGAATCATAGTACCCACCACCAGTATTTCCGGCTATACGGCGAGGAAGATAAGATACATCCCCTGAACTTTGCCAACGTTCTAACTGTGAAGCGGCAATATTTGCATAAGAATTATAACCGTCTGTTTCTATGTCGTCCGTAGCATTATCCCAAACATAGTGGCCATATTTATAAGACCAAGCCATTGAAGCTGTTAAAGATTTCCATGAAAAAGTAGCATTAAAACCACCATATCCCTTAGGAATAGCACTCATACCTTCAAGAATTGTTGAAGAAGCTTGTGATCTTGACACCAAAGATCTGTCTCTTGTTCCGTCAGCCAATATCTTATTTGAATAATATAATGGTTGACCTGTTTCAGGGTCAGCCCCATAATACTCTCTTGTATAATATTGTACATAAGAATAACCTGCTTTCCAAATATATGGGCGACTAACAATTTGTTCTCCTTCTTCTGAAAGAGACAAAACTTCATTATGCAATTTAGCCAAGTTGGCGCCAAACGACAATTTCATATCTTTAGTCTTAATAATATCAACATTTATTGCAAGTTCAAATCCTCTATTAACCATAGAACCGATATTAGTCAAAGCAGTCGGAAAACCTGTTGTTGATGGAACTGTAGCATCCAACAACAAATCAGTAGTGAGTTTATTATAATATTCAGCAACGATATCAACTCTATCAAAAAGTCTGGCATCAATAGCAACATTCCAGTTAAGGTTCTTCTCCCATGTCAAATCAGAATTAGCAAGATTATCAGGATATCCGGCACCGGAAGTACCGTATGTATCATAATTAAATACTGACATATATCCATAATAATCTGATGGAAGAGACCCACTGGTACCATATGATCCACGAATTCTTAAATCATTCAACCAATTAATATTTTGCATGAATGATTCATTACTAAGTCTCCAAGAACCTGATACAGACCAGAAGTCACCCCATCTGTTTTCAGGGCTTAGCCTTGAAGATCCATCACGACGATAAGTACCTGTAATATAATATTTAGAATCAAAATCGTAATTAAAATTACTTATTGCTGATAACAGATTGGAATCTTTTACATAAGTATATGCCTCATCAAGAGTTGTTGCTAAAGCAGATTGAGTAGCACCATAGTTAGCAAAGTCCACCATACCAACTCTAGTATATAAAAAATGTTCTTTTTCTGATTCCCATCCTATCATTGCTGCCACATTATGCTTACCAAAAGACTTATTGAAATTTGCAGTCGTAGAATTTACAATTTTATTAACAAAACGATATCTGTCTGACATATAGCCATCTCCATAAGCACTAAAGTTTACATGACCATATAACCAACCGAAACGATCATGTACATTCAGGTAGTCATCACTTATAACACTCTTAATCTTAAAATTATCATTAAATTTTACTTCTACCCATCCTTTCAACAATAAACGCAATTGAGTGGCATCATTTATCTGAAGATCAAATTGACTTACAGGATTCCTTTGTGAACCGCCATTATACGACTCCATCCAATATGATCCATCTGAAGCGTTCTGATATGGCC
>JBAXYG010000220.1:0-2914 GCA_041670905.1 Bacteroidales bacterium | reverse complement strand
TATTTTTGAGAGTATGTATCAAGTAATAAAGGAACGAGATATTGGCATCTACTCCTTCTTTGTAAATCATATCATTACCGCGAGGAGATATAAAGTATTCTATTGTCTGAAATGTTTCAAGAACGAACTGATCAGCGACACTTTTGGCCTTATCTTTTTCTCCGCATATAAGATACTGTTCTACAATTTTAATAATGCTGATTTCATTTATGCTGTGGAGCATCGATACATTATAAGGGAAGTTTTCAGCGGGCATAATATCAACACATCTGTCAAGTAGAGTTACGGCCTTCTCTTTCTCTCCCTCTTTAATGAGTTTTTCAGCAGTTTGGACAAACATATCTCTTATAGGAGAAACAGCCTCAAAAGTGTATAGGTTTTGGTAATCAACATGCATTTTAGTATTCTTCAGAGATTCAAATCTATATACATTCATAAGTTGATTATACATATCATCACTGTTAATCTGAGGTGTTTCTCTATAGTCAGGAGTTTTTATAGGAACTAATTTATAAGAGAATCCATTAAATTGCAGCCATGGTTTTAGTCCTAAATCAACATCGCCACCCATCGAAACAAAGTAAATAGGGCGATCCCAATTGTATTCTGATAAAATATCAAGTACTATCAAATCTGCTTTGCCAATAGTTTTTCCGGATATGGTCAACTCTATGGTATCAACAATTTTATCATAGTCTTTTTCACCAACAATATTATATTTTTTAACATTGTCTTTATTAACCGGGATAAGTAATTTTTTAGCAGGAATAAAATCTGATTTATTGTCAGAATATTTATATTTTGGATTTTTAAATATGGAAATAGCATCTTTTGCAAGAATAGGGTGATCGAATGCCTCAATAACATAAATATAATCGTTTGTGCCGTAAAGGTATTGTTTACGTTCTATTGAAATAGGAAGAGGTTCGGAGTCATAAGTTTTATATTTCATCTGATCTATATACCAATCAGTTCCTAAAAGAGAGGTATTCATTATGCGTACATCAGGACGGATATTTTCAACTTCCTGGGCATACCATAGTGGAAAAGTGTCGTTATCTCCATGTGTGACTAAAATTGAATTAGGACTTGTTCCGGAAAGATAATTATAGGCCAGATCTCTTGCAGTAAATCTCTCACTTCTGTCATGATCATCCCAGTTTTGACAGCCCATAAGTACTGTGACTGAAAGGCATGCAACTGTAGCAATGCCTGCAGTTGAAGCAGAAGGAATTTTTGTTTTTTTAGTTACATCTTCAAGCCAGGATTGAATTGCAACAACTGCAAGTCCTATCCATATGGTAAAGACATAGAAAGACCCCGCATAGGCATAATCCCTTTCCCTTACTTGATAAGGAGGCTGATTTAGATAAACGACTATAGCAATACCTGTTAGAAGGAACAATAATGAAGTAATCCAACAATTTTTCTTATCTCTTTTAAGTTGAAAGAAGAATCCTATCAATCCCAGAATCAGAGGAAGAAAGTAATAATGATTTTTCCCTTTGTTATTTACAAGATAATCAGGACCTTTAGACTGGTCTCCCAGTCGTGCCTTATCAATAAATTCGATGCCGCTTTCCCAGTTTCCTTGAATCGGATCTCCTGGAGTGCTTCCATGAAAATCATTTTGCCTACCGACAAAATTCCACATGAAATAGCGTAAATACATATAATTGACTTGAAAATCGAAGAAAAAGGTGAGGTTATCCTTAAAATAAGGCATTTGAATTACTTTTTGTTCTCCTCTGCTCGTAATGGTTACTTGTTTGAAGTGTTTGTTGGTATATGAATTATAAAAATCCACATAATTCTTATCAAAAGCGTTCCACATTCTCGGGAAAAACATTTTGCTTTTTGAGTCATAAACTGGGGTATATGAGTCTGCACGATAATATTTATCACCAAGAGGAGTATAGTATTTTTTTTGTACAACATCATATGGAGAAGTATATGCTTCTCCATAAATAAGTGGAGCACTTCCATACTGTTCTCTTTCAAGATATCTTACTAAAGTATAGGGATTATCAGGTTGGTATTCATTTGTAGGGGTATTTGCCGAAGCTCTGATTACAATAATTGAAAATGTAGAATAACCTATAATGATTGTTGTAAAACATAGTAATATAGTGTGTAGAGTTGCTTTATCTTTTTTTCTTAAAATATGTAAAGCCAAGAAGCATAACACAAGAAGAAGTACCATAAATATAGTTGCTCCTACATTGAATTTGGTACCTAACCCATTCACGAAAATTCTATCGAAAAAGGCCGCTGATTTAGGTATGTAAGGTATAATTCCATAAAGGATAATTGCTAATATAATAACTGAAAGTAGCAATATGCCTACAGATCCTTTCCATGTAATTTTTTTTGATTTTTTATAATAATAAATAAAGACAATCGCAGGTATAGCAAGTAAATTAAGAAGGTGAACACCTATTGACAGGCCCATAAGAAATGAAATAAGAATAATCCATCTATTTTGATATTTCAAATCAATCTCTTCTTCCCACTTCAACATCGCCCAAAAAACGACAGCCGTAAATAGAGAGGACATTGCGTATACTTCTCCCTCTACTGCAGAAAACCAGAATGTATCTGAGAAGCAATAAGCTAATGCTCCAACGGCGCCTGCTCCAAAAATTGTAATGGCACCTGATATAGACATTTCCTTGTGGTTTTTTTCATATAATCTCCGGCCGAAGTGAACCACAGTAAGATATAGGAAAAAAATCGTAAATGAGGAGCATAGGGCACTCATTGCATTTACAGCAGCTGCAGCATGCATTTTGTCTGTAAACATTGTAAAAAATCTAGCGAACAATTGAAAAACGGGATTTCCAGGAGGGTGTCCTACTTCAAGTTTAAATGAAGAAGCAATAAATTCGCCACAATCCCAGAAACTGGTTGTGGG
>JBAXYG010000219.1:0-2928 GCA_041670905.1 Bacteroidales bacterium | reverse complement strand
GTGAGGTTTTAGGGTTTCAAAATCAAAATTTAATCTTTTACTTTGAAAATCATACATTCTTTGGCATGATGCACATAATCCTCCACACGCACGTCCCATTGAATCAGGGATAAGGATTGCAACGTCAGGATAACGACGATGTATATTATTTCCGGCAGGTAATAACCATCCGGCAGCATTTGGTTTGCCGGTTTCTACAACATCTTCTTTTTCCCATGCTTTAATTTCACCAAAAGCATCTACAAGATTTTGGGAATAAAGAACATAACTTCTTATTGATTCATCATCATAACCATTATCCTCAATATTAATTAAAGAAAGATAATATGGAGTAACAAAAAAAGGAATACCCTTCTTCTTCGCCTCATAAATGGTCTGAATCGTCTCTGTTGAAAGAGAGTACCCTAAAGCGCGATTTAACTTATTGGGACTTTTAATTGCAAACGTAAAATGAAACCGCCAATCTTTCCACCATTCCTCCACTAACTTATATTTTTCCTGATAAGAAATATTTTCCGGAAAAACAAAACGGCTCATTTGGCTGTGCCTATTATCAATTCTGTCAATTAATGATTTTATTATACGATCAATATTTTTCCCCCTTATTTGCAGAACTTCCTTGTCAAGAGATGATGGCCACCTTTTCATCCATTGTTCCACTTCCTTTTTTGAAGGAATTTCTTTTAAAGGTGCCTCTAGTAATGAAAACTGAAAATACAAATCGAGAATAAAATCTTCATTTATATTATCCGCAAATTCTTCTATAATTACATGTCTAAGAGTCGATATTGTCTCTATTTTTATATTTTTTTCTTTAGATAATTCATATATTGATAATCCATCATTTTTAATAAGAGACAAAATATTTTTCGCAACATCAGATTCTCGATTCGGATGATTTATGATATATGAAGAAAGTTTTCTTTTAAAATCTTCATTATCACTGCTTTTTCTTGCAAATTCTATGATTTTTGGGTGTTGTTCAATAAACAGTTCTTTCAATTGATAAATATTGAGCGATAATATCTCTTTTTGCTTCATACGCATCTGTCTTTTAGTTTGTTTTTAATAAAATAATCATTTCCAATAATTCTCTATTGGTTCTGTCATTCAAATTATTGTTGCGATTATCTTTGCTTATTATACAAGTGGGAGAACATTCTCCACAAATATCTACCCCTATAACCTCATGATTTTGAAATATCATATTCAACAGAACTTTCATCTGATTAAGGGACATCGATCCCTGATCCCAATTTGTAGCCGCCGATTCTTCATTCAATACATCTTTATCTATTGAAATATAAACAGGCCCTGAAATATGTTCTTGTGCAATTTTTTGCCATGTCTGATCATTTTTTAATTGTGATTCTCCATAGCAAATCATCTTCCCCATATATTTGCCACTTACCTTATCCAGATAACTGTCAGAAATGCCAAGTATTATTACTTTTTTTAAAAAAGGATTTAAATCAAGAACATTCTTAACCCAGCAGCCGCAAGAAATAAAATTATCAAACAAAGGTGGCTGCATATCCGGATGATGGTCAAATATAATCAAATTAAATGGGATTTTAATTTTATCCGTCCATAATTTACTCATATAATGGTAATTCCCTGAGTCTATAAAATGTATTCCGTTAGGCGTGAATTTATTTATTTTTTCAATCAGCAATCTGCAAGCGTTTTCATCGCAATAACAATTAGTTCCTTGAACATCGGTACAATCAATCCATTCAACATCTTTTTGTTCATAAAATGTCTCGTTATCATATACTTGTGAAAAATTCATAACTACAATAGAGCGATGTCCCATTGGAATACAATTTTAAAGCAATAAGACCAATATAATAAAAATTATCTATATATTAGTTATATTGGTAGTGTGAAAATAAACAGAACACTTAATCTACATATGTAATTATTACTCTATATTTTTATTGTGATTAATAAATACGGGAAGGTAAAGTCATTTAGTTTTTTATATTTGTACTATGGAAAATTTATCATACACGCCCGCAGAAAACAGATATTCGTGCGGGATGAAATACCGCCGATGTGGAAAAAGCGGTATCATGTTGCCGGAGATTTCTCTCGGCTTTTGGCATAACTTCTCAGTAGAAGATTCTTTTGACAATTGCCTTGCAATGGTTGAACATGCATTTGATAAAGGAATCACATACTTTGATCTTGCAAACAACTACGGTATCCCATACGGTACTGCCGAAAAAACTTTTGGGGACATAATGAAAAAATCGTTCATGTCACATAGAAATGAACTTTTTATCTCAACAAAGGCCGGACATGAGATGTGGCCTGGACCTTATGGGGAGTGGGGTTCCAGAAAATATTTAATGAGCAGTCTTGACAACAGTCTTAAAAGCATGAATCTTGACTACGTTGATGTTTTTTATTCTCACCGATACGACCCTAACACCCCTTTGGAAGAGACACTTCAAGCATTGGTAGATATTGTCTGTCAGGGAAAGGCTCTTTATGTGGGAATTTCTAAGTATCCGAAAGAAGCAGCCGAGTTTGCATATAATTACCTTGAAGAAAGAGATATGCACTGCCTTTCTTATCAAGGCAGATATAATATGTACAGTCGCGAAACAGAAAAGGAGGGAATAATAAAGCAGGCAAATGAAAATGGAACAGGATTTATCGCTTTTTCCCCTTTGGCACAAGGGCTTCTGACAGACAGATATCTCAATGGTATTCCGGAAGGATCAAGAGTGGCTCGCGGTGGGTTTCTCAAAAAAGAGCAATTGACTGACAATGTTCTGGAAAAGAGTAGGAAATTGAACGAATTAGCTAAAAAAAGAGGTCAAACACTCGCTCAAATGGCTTTAGCCTGGATATTGAAGGACAACAAAATAACATCCGTAATTATTGGAGCAAGTTCCGTTTTACAAATTGATGATAATC
>JBAXYG010000218.1:0-2928 GCA_041670905.1 Bacteroidales bacterium | reverse complement strand
TTGGAAATTGCCAATGGCAATTCGACGCCCTAATTCTTCAAGAGTAATGTGTTTTTGAGTTTTTCTGCCTTGTATGCGGATCAGTTGTTCTCTCTTATTAGCAATATCGCGAGCCTCTTTTTCGTCCTCTAAAACATTAATTGAATCCCCTGCGGTAGGAGCCCCGTTAAGTCCTAGAACTGAAACTGGAGTAGATGGTCCTGCAATATCAATCTTTTGGCCACGCTCATTAAACATAGCTTTTACTTTTCCTGTATAGCTTCCTGATAATATAACATCTCCGGCTTTCATTGTACCTGCTTGGATAAGAACAGTAGCCAGGTATCCTCTTCCTTTATCAAGTGAGGATTCTATGACACTCCCAATGGCACGTTTATTTGGATTAGCTTTAAGCTCAAGCAAGTCAGCTTCCAATAATATTTTTTCAAGTAGTTTATCAACATTGATACCCTTTTTTGCGGAAATTTCCTGACACTGATATTTACCACCCCAATCTTCGACAAGTATATTCATGTTAGCCAGTTGCTCTTTTATCTTTTCAGGATTTGCTCCCGACTTGTCAATTTTGTTAATGGCAAAAATCATAGGAACACCTGCAGCTTGTGCGTGGTTGATGGCTTCAATGGTTTGAGGCATTATTGCATCATCTGCTGCAACGATTATTATGGCTAAGTCAGTTACTTTTGCACCGCGGGCACGCATGGCAGTAAATGCCTCATGTCCAGGAGTATCCAAGAATGTAATACGGCGCCCTGAAGGCAATAGTACATTGTATGCACCAATATGCTGTGTTATTCCGCCGGCTTCACCAGCAATTACATTTGATTTACGAATGTAGTCCAAAAGTGAAGTCTTACCATGGTCAACATGTCCCATAACGGCAACAATAGGAGGTCGCTCAATCAGATCTTCTTTTTTATCTTCGTCTTGCTGGATGGTGTCCTGAATATCTGCAGTAACAAATTCTATTTTATAACCGAATTCTTCTGCTACAAGTACAAGAGCCTCTGCATCAAGACGTTGATTTATTGATACCATTAATCCTAAATTCATACAAGCTTCAATTACCTTTGTGACAGGAACATTGTTCATCAATATTGCGAGCTCATTAACGGTAACAAATTCAGTAACTTTCAAAATATTGCTTGACAATTCCTGAAGTTCTTGTTCTTCATGTACTTTTTGAGTAAATACGTCCCTTTTTTCACGACGGTGTTTTGAACCTTTTGTTTTTCCTTTTCCCTCAACCATACGGGCGTATGTTTCTTTAATTTGTTTTTGGATAGCATCTTCATCAATTACCGGACGAACTGCTCTGAATCTTTCTTTTCCTTTCTGGAATTTGTTTCTTTGTGTTCCCGTATTTTGCTGTTGATGATTTGTGTTGCCGGTAGGGTTAGGCTTATTTACTGTATTGGTGTTCTTTGTTACATCTACTTTTTCATGACTTTTATGTATTCTTTCTCTTTTTGCCTTATCTCTTTTTTTCTGCGCCTCATTATTGTTGTTTGGCTTTTTTTCAAAACGGGATAAGTCGATTGTACCACTTATTTTAGGTCCTGAGAGTTTTTCTACTTTTGTCTCAATATGCTCAATGACTTCATGTATTTGAGTATGAACAATCGGTTCTACCTTATCTGCTATATCCATTATTTCTGCTTTTGCAGTTTTTTGTTCCTGCTTTTGTTTCTGTTCCTGTTTTTGTTCCTGCTTTTTTTCTATTACAGGTTTTGGCTTTTCAACTGGAGCCGGTACTATTTTTTTACGAGGATTTAAATCAATTTTTCCAACAATTTTAATATCAGGTTTGTGTTCAATGTTTTGTTTTATTATTTCGGGAGTATGAATTGTTTGTTCCTGAACTTTTACCGGCTCTGGTTTTGGAGAAGGAGTAGGTGTTGGTGTAGGTATGGGAGCTTCTGTAAAAACGTTTGTCTTTATTATAATCTCTTTTTCTTGTTCAGCTTCATCATTATTATCCCTTTGGTGCTCTATTTCTGTAATTTCTTTTACCTTGATAGCCACTTTTTTGGATTGTTCCTTAATGATTTGCTCTTTACCAAACTCTTTGGCTACCAAAGAGTAGGCCTCATCAGTAATTTTAGCGGTTGGAGATGATTCAACTTCAATTCCTTTCTTTTTAAGAAATTCTATTAAAGTTCCCATCCCAATGTTAAATTCCTTGAGTATTCTATTTATTCTGATTGTAGTTTCTGGCATATTTTTACTCCCGATATTTTTAATTACTCTTCAAATTCTGATTTCAATATTTTCTGTACTTCTATAACAGTCTCTTCCTCAAGATCAGCACGTTTAACAATTTCGTCAACACTAAGTGCAAGAACACTTTTTGCTGTATCACATCCTATGGACTGCAATGCTTTGATAACCCAGTCTTCTATTTCATCGCTGAAATCTTTCAACAATACATCATCTTCTTCTTCCTCTTCTGCTTCTTCTATATCTCTGTAAACATCAATCTCATAACCAACCAGCATACCTGCTAGTCTGATATTGCTACCTCCTTTGCCTATGGCCAATGAAACTTCTGATGGTTTAAGGTATACGCTGATACTCTTATCTTCTTCATTAAATTTCATTGAGGAAACCTTTGCCGGGCTTAATGCTCTTTGGATAAGCAGCTGAGTATTACTTGTCCAGTTAATTATGTCAATATTTTCATTTCTAAGTTCGCGTACGATGCCGTGTATACGGGATCCTTTTACGCCTACACATGCTCCTACCGGATCAATACGTTCATCATATGACTCAACGGCTACTTTTGCTCTTTCACCAGGCATTCTTACTACTTTTTTAATAGTGATGAGCCCATCGAATATTTCTGGTACTTCCTGTTCGAACAGCCTTTCCAGAAATAAGGTAGATGTACGTGAAAGAGTAATAATAGGGGAATTGTTTCGCATCTCA
>JBAXYG010000217.1:0-2960 GCA_041670905.1 Bacteroidales bacterium | reverse complement strand
TGAGTGCTCAAATGTTGGGTTGAAAGAGCGGAAGACGTTTGGATATCCGCCATATGTACGTATGGTATTGATTATAGTTAAAGACAAATACGAGAGTCGGTTATGGAAACTTTCCAATGATGTTTCTTCTGTTATTAAGCAATGTGGAATAAAAGATTTTGCGGGACCTATTTCCCCACAGATAGATAAAATACAGGAAAAATTTTTAACCCAATTCTGGATAAAACTACCTCGTAACCGTACCCTTTATGTAACAAAAAAAGCTTTATATGAGGGGATAGAATTTATTAAAACTCAGTATAAGTTTGCTCCCGAGATTATCATTGATGTTGATCCTTATTAATGCTTAATCAGTGAATGAACTAATTCTGGTTTATTGGTCGTTATATAATCTACCCCAAGATTTATCATCTCTTTTATTTGTTCCGGATTATCTACAGTCCATACATTAACTTTCATTCCAAGGTCATGTGCCTGTTTTACCCATTCAGGATGGAGCTGAAAGTTGGAGTAGTGATAATCGATGGCATTTATACCCATCTTTTTTAAATCTGCAGGTGCTATTTTTCCACCAAGATATGCAATTTCATTATTGGGCATAAGACGTGCAAATTCCTTGCATATGTACATACTAAATGAGATAAATTCTGTCTTTTTTTCTAAATTATATTTTTTAACCATACGTACTGACTCTTCGACTGCCTTTTTCTCAATTTCAGGAGTAGAGTGTGCCTTCAATTCAAAAATCATCTTTGTTTTTTGTGATTTTTTGCCCTGTTTTAAATATTGTTTTAGTGTAGGTATTTTTTCTCTGTTTTTTAATGTTGAATCTTTTAAAATGTTGTATTTAGTATTTTCAATAACTAACCCCTTGAATGTTCTGTCATGGTTTATTATCAAAATGCCGTCTTTTGTCATATTTACATCAAATTCTGAGCCGTACGCACTTATTTCTTGTGCTCTCTTAAGTGCGTAAATTGAATTTTGAGCTGATCCTTTACAGTCCCAATATCCTCTGTGCGCTATTACTTGTGTCCCTTCTATAACTGTAGATTCATTAAGTTTGTTTATGCAATTGCAGCTAACTACAGAGCTTAACAATGCACTCATTACAATAATTTTAAAAAGTTTTCTCATATTATTTTATTTATATCAATCCAATTTTACCCATTTTTCTAATATTTCAAGTTCTTCTGCTTGTTCATAGCCCATGAAATCTTTTATATCCTCATATTTAATGGTTTTGAGATATTTTGTGTAAAATTTTGTGGCAATTGCTGAATAACTCCAGTGCCATTTTTCAACAAGATATCCTTTGCCTTCATTGTTTTTAAATGGCTGGAAAAAACCAAATTGTTTGGCATTTTCACATAACCACTTATATGTTTTTTCTCCTCCTTCACTTTCCCAATATTCCAATTCAAGTGAATTAATATCAACTTCAGTTCCCCAATGGTGTCTTGAGGTTCCTGGCATAGAGCTGTATTTTAATATGTCAACAGCTTTTTCTTTTGGAGTCATTTTAATTCTTGATTTTAAACCCCATTTCCAGTTCCAAATCCATGTTTGGTGATTGAAACTGCGGAATCCGGAGCGAACATTTATGTTTATTCCCTCTTTTGCGGCTGCTTCTTTCATGTTATTAAAAGCCTTATATACCTCGGTTAAAAGGTACTTACCATTTTCTTGATGCCATTTTTCTGCTTTTAAATTGACATTTTTACCCAGAAGCATATCTTTATCTATACAATTTTCGAAATGGTTTGTGCTGTCTCTATTAACGGTATGACTCTCATTGCTTTGTGCAAAACAATAAAGTGGAAGAATATAAAACAGAATAATTAAAAAAGCTTTTTTTGTCATAAGGCAAAAGTAAGAAAAAAGGTGAGGGTGACCAAATACTGATCACCCTCATATTTTATTTATTGTAAAGATTTTTAGTAATTTGTTCTTTTTTCTTCAAAATATGCTTGAGCATGATCGCAAGCAGGACATTTTTCCGGGGCTTTTTTACCTTTAAAAACAAATCCGCAATTGCGACATTGCCATAAAATAGCTTCTTCTCTTTCAAATACTTTTCCGGCAACAATTCTGTTAATTAATTTTGAATAACGTGCTTCGTGTTCGGATTCGGCCACAGAAATTTGTCTGAAAGTGTTGGCTATTTCTTTAAACCCCTCTTCTTCAGCAATTTTTGCAAATTTAGGATATAATTCAGTCCATTCTTCTTTTTCCCCAGCTGCAGCTGCTTTTAAATTTTCTGTTGTTGTCCCGATTACACCGGCAGGAAATGATGCAGTAATTTCTACCACTCCTCCTTCAAGATATTTGAAGAATTTTTTTGCATGTTCTTTTTCCTGTTCGGCTGTTTCTGTAAATACAGCAGAAATTTGTTCGTAACCCTCTTTTTTAGCAACACTTGCAAAGTAAGTATATCTGTTGCGTGCCTGTGATTCTCCTGCAAATGATTGAAGCAAATTTTTTTCGGTTTTAGTGCCTTTTAACTTTCCCATAATAAATATTTTTAATTATTCTAATTTTTAATATACCCCGACAGTTGTATGTCGATAGTTGATAATTCAAAGTTTTCTATATTTTTTTTGCTAATATATTCGTGAACCATTTTCATTAGTTCAGTATCATCAAAGTCAAGAAATTTATGCGTTTTCTGACAATAAAGATGGCAGTGATCATAAGTATTTACATCAAAAAACATTTTATTATTAGAGCTTAATCTTCGCTTAATGAGGCCTACTTCAACAAATGATTCAAGTACATTATATACAGTAGCTACTGTAAGCGTAGGAAATTGGTCTCCTATTTCTTTATATACCAAATCTGCTGAAGCATGTCCGAGTTTCTTAATTATTTTGTAAATAGTAATTCTCTGAGGTGTAGCTTTCAGATTGTAATTTTTTAATAAATTTTTTACTTGAGTTGGCATAATTTTCTTTTTCTTG
>JBAXYG010000216.1:0-2972 GCA_041670905.1 Bacteroidales bacterium | reverse complement strand
TATCTTTGCGCCTCAAAATTGACCTATGGTGTAATGGTAGCACAAGAGATTCTGGTTCTCTTGGTCCGGGTTCGAGTCCTGGTAGGTCAACAAAAAACTCTGATTATCAGAAGTTTGTTATGTATCACTCAAAATAGTCTATTTTGGGTGATTTTTTGAAATAATTTGTCCATATCTTTGAAAAAGAATTATAATTATTTCCTACAGTCTTCACAATTAAACTGTTTTTTTATTTATTAATAATATGATGTCATGAAAAACATTTTTTTCTACAAAAAAAGAACTATTGAGATCAAATCTCTTTTACTGTTTGTTCTAATGTTGTTTTGGTTTATTCCTTTGACTGCACAAAATGTTAATATTCAGTTTTTCCCTGAAAAAATAAATCATAACAGGGCTGAAATAGTGATTCCGAATGTAAATGGATTTGAGGTTTTGAAGGCTGACCTTCATATACATACAATATTTTCCGATGGTAATGTTTGGCCTTCATTCCGAGTTCAAGAGGCATGGCGAGAGGGGTTAGATGTGATTTCCATTACTGATCACCTTGAGTATCTTCCTCATAAAGATTATCTTAATGCTGATTTCAACACTTCTTGCAATATTGCCGCTCCCGAAGCTGAAAAATTGGGGATGATATTTATTCGTGGAGCTGAGATTACCAGAAAACAGGGAGTTATAGGCCATTTCAATGCAATATTTATAAAAGATGCAAACCTTCTTAAAGTAGATGATCCCAAAGAGGCAATCAAGGCAGCAAAAGCACAAGGTGCTTTTGTTACTTTCAATCATCCGGCATGGAAAATGGATACCTGTAAATTTTCCTCTTTCCAAAAAGAGGTTATGGAGGAAGGACTGATTGATGGCATAGAAGTTATAAATAACCATGAATATTATGCCAGGGCGTTATCATGGTGTCACGACTTGCGCAAGACAATAATATCTGCTTCGGATGCACATGATCCTGTAGCCGATCAGTTTAAACTGACCAAAGCCGGTCTTGAAAATATACGATATAGACCGATGACCTTGATTTTTGTAAAAGAAAGAAGTGAAAAGGGAGTAAGAGAAGCTCTTGATAGCAGAAGGACACTTGGCTATTTTGACGGTAGAATTGTTGGTGATAAAGAGTTGCTTGGAGCTCTTTTTAATGCTTCGGTAAAATTTAACAAAGTATCAGCAAACAATAAGACAGATTATTACATGTTAAAAAATAATTCAGGATTTCCATATAGAATAAGAATTGGTAGTCTGGAATATTTAATTTTACCTATGAGTACTATATCTCTATCGTTTCCTAAAACCACTAAAAGTGTGGAGATTGAAGTTATTAGTATGTATTATTATGAAAATTTGTCACCAAAGTTCACAATATCTTTGGAATAAAATGACTAAGAGCGTTTTCTATAGCTTATAACTGCCCATGTCGTGAGTACTATAAAGAAACAGAACAGGGAGTAGAGTTGAGGTAATATATCTTTCAAACTACTACCTTTAAGGTATATGGAACGCATGATTTCTATAAAATATTTAAGTGGATTGAATATAGTGATAGCCTGAGCCCAGTTCGGCATACTGTTGATAGGAGTGAACAATCCGCTCATTAATAACAATATTATTATAAAGAACATCATTACAAACATTGCTTGCTGCATTGTATTTGAATAATTAGAGACAATAAGACCGAATCCTGAAATTGTGAAAATATAGAGAATGGATATACAGTATATTGTCAGAATACTACCAGAGGGAATAAGGCCATAAACAAGCCATGCTACCAAAATGGAAATTGTAAGTACAATAAAACCGATAATCCAATATGGAAGCAACTTTGCAATGATAAATATGGCTTTTGGTACCGGAGTTACATTAATTTGTTCTATTGTTCCGATCTCTTTTTCACTTACAATATTAAGGGAAGGCAGGGATCCACAAATCATTGTAAGAGTCATAACCATTAGAGCCGGAATCATAAATACCTTATAGTCCATTTCGGGATTGAATTTGAAGTATGGTTTTAATAATATCCCTCCCTGCGAGATTACTGCTTCTTCTTCATTAATTTCATTTGCAAAATCTGAAATTATCGAAGCAAGGTATGAAGTTCCGATGCTCCCTTTCATTCCGTCAACTGCGTTGGCAGATATCATTATATTGGAAACCCCCTCTCTTGTAATGTCATTTTCAAGGTTGTTGGAAATCTCCAATACAATATCTGCCTCACCATATTCTATGCTTTGAATTGCGTCTGAATATGTGTTTGAAACATTGACCAACTTGAAATATCCGGATGAAGTAATCTTGTTTATAAGTCTTTGCGATGTGACAGTATGGTTGTTATCTACAATGGAAATGTTTATATTTTTTATTTCCATCGTTGCCGCCCATGGAAAGAGTAACATCACAATGCAAGGCATTATGATAATCATTTTTGGTAAGAATCGGTTTCTCATCAATTGCTTGAACTCTTTTTCCAGTAGGTATTTCAGCATAATTACTCCAATCTGTATTTAAATCTTTTTAAACTGATAAATATAAATAATACTGCCATACCAAGAAGTACATATAATTCCGTTAGGCAGTAGGATATGTCAAGTCCTTGAATCATGATACATTTAACGGCGGTAATATACCATTTTGCAGGTACCATATATGAAATCCATTGTAGAAGCAGCGGCATATTCTCAATAGGGAACATCAGGCCCGACAAAAGCATACCAGGCAGCATCATTCCAATACCGGAAAAGAGCATTGCTGCCACTTGAGTTTTTACGAGTGAGGATATAAGCATTCCTAATGAAAGCGATACAAAAATGAAGAGTATTGAGACTATTATAAGCCAAGCCATACTTCCGGATACAGGTACTTTCAATACAAAAATTGAAAGTAAAAAAATTGTAATCATGTTTACAATGGAAATGACCAGATATGGAACAGTTTTGGACAGAATAATAGATATAGGCTTGACG
>JBAXYG010000215.1:0-2978 GCA_041670905.1 Bacteroidales bacterium | reverse complement strand
TAGTTGCTTTTATAGGGGTTGTTTTCTCATATTTAGTTGGATGCTTTAATTCTTTTAAGAGTACATATTTTATTCTTTTCCCCTGTGCCTGATAATATAAATTAATATATGTTTCAACCCCAAATCTGATGGTTCTTATGTCATTTAAGATAGGAACTATATCTTTTTTTAATAGGGCTCTTTGCCCTGTTAATGTCTTAAATGGATTAACACGATAATCAATAAGAGTCTCTGACGGTTGCCCCAGCACTAAATCAGCTTCGTTATTAAAAATAGGGGTCAATAAGATATCAAAATGCTCTTTTTTAATATTTGAAACGTCGGCATCAAAAAAAAGAATAATGTCATTTGTTGATATTTCAACGCCATGAACCATTGCCCAACTTTTTCCTTTATTTTGTTTAAGTCTCTCGTACCTGAATATATATTTTTTTGCTAATTCGAGTAATAAATTCTCGGTGTTATCCACTGAACCATCATCTACAACTATTATTTCTGAATCAGGATTATGCACACAGCATGAAATCACAACATTAGAAATAGTTTTTTCTTCATTATAAGTGCAAATAATAATGCTTGTTTTCATATAATTTTGTTTGATGGTAAAGTACGTTTATTTGATTTTATGGTAATTGTGTTTCTCAAGGTATATAGAAATGGTTATTGTTTATTAATCAGTTCAATAATTTTATCTTCCAATTCTTTATTTCTCAAATTTTTTGCCACAATAATTCCTTCAGGACTGATAAGGAAAGTTGTTGGATAAGAAATTATTCCATAGGTCTCCTTGATCTTATTGGTATCATCTGATAGAATTTGAGGCCAAGTTATAGAAAAAGTTTTTATCATTCTTTCAAGAACATCGGATGAACTCTCTCCAACAATACCAATTATCTCAAATTTATTTTTATCTATTTTATCGTACAAATTTTTAAGATTAGGTAATTCATTAAGACATGGTCCACACCAAACAGCCCAAAAATCAAGCAAAATATATTTACCTTTAAAATTGTCTAATGAGATTGAAGATTTTGTTTTGAAATCCTGTCCGGCAAAAGAAAACGATTTATATCCTACTTGTGTGGAATACAATTGATTTTGAGACAAACTTGTTTTTTCTAAAGTTAACACATCCTTATTATGGTTTACCCCGATATTCTTATATATTTTTTCTTTAACTTTAATATATTCATTCTTTAAAATTATATTTTCATAATTTGCTTTATTCTCACCATTAAGACTGTCATTTACTAAAACGACACTCGTCGAATTATATGACAGATTATTAAAATTGTCTGAACAGAGAGCTATTTCTTCTCCATCTAATTGAGTGGAGGCATATTGCGGAAAATTATACAAAAACATATTATTGCTACTCATATGAATAATTAAAAGAGGAGCTTTAGTTTGAATAATTTTGTTGCTTGAAAAACGCTCATATGTTACCATAATAGCGTTATTTTTTGCTAACGAATCATCATTAATTTTTACATCAGGTTTAATTTCAAATGGGGTAAATATTATGTCGTCACTAAAATCAAGATTATTGTTTGCATCTACGACCATCTTTGTTATGCCCAAGGAATCTGTTCCAAAGGCAAATGCTATTTTACTTTTCATTGGTGTTTTGGACAAATTCAATGTGTCCGGATTCCATCCCCAGGATTGTTGTAAAAATTCATACCATTCTTTAGAAATATTTCCTAAAAAGTAATTTTGATATATAGATTGATATAGATTGGTTTCGATATCTCCTTTCTTAACATTTATCCAATTTTCAGGAGTTCCTGATGCTTTAAGAAAAGTCTTTGTCCATGGATTATTTTCTTCTTCAGAATAAGGAAAAATCCCTGAGAAAGATGATTTAAAAGGCCCGTATCCATTTTTCTCAGTGAGTTGCAGTTCTATCGTGTTTTTATTTGTACAACTATAAATGCAAGTAAAGGCAAAAAAAATAATGAGAATGTTTCTAATTTTCATAGTGAAAATAGTTTAAGATTTTAATAATTAGTAAAGCTATCTGCAAATCTAAAGAATAATTATTTAATAGGGAGTTTAATAAAAAAAGTAATCTCGTTAGTTTTTGATTCAATTGTAATTTGCCCACCTAATAACTCAGTTAAGTTTTTAACTAATGGCAATCCAATACCTAATCCAAAATTTAATTCACTTCCGATATTTTCCTGTTTTTCAAAAATATTAAACATTTTCCGGATATCTTTTTGCGGTATTTTTGAACTTTTATTGTTTACAAAGAATTTAATATCCTTATCGTTAGGTTTAAATTCAAAACCATAAAATACAGTATTGTCATCTGAAAACTTAAGGGCATTATCTATTAAATGATACAAAATTTGTTTAAGTTTTTTTCCATCAGTATAAATGCTTAAATAAGACTCTTGATTAAAATAAATAACAGTATTTTTTTTATTTTGAAGAAATGATAATTCATTAAAATACTCTTTTAATTCTACTAGCATTTTAACTATATCCACTTCAGCTTTTTCAATAATTACTTTATCTCCTGCATTTATAAGAGATAATTCTACCAAATCATCCATTATTATTAAAAAATGGTCAGCAGACCGTCTTATAATAGCAGAAATATTTTCTCCCTGATTTGTCAAATCATCAGTATCTAAATGAGCAATAATATCTATAAATCCTAATACTCCATTTAGCGGTGTCCGGATTTCATGAGAAAGATTATTTAAAAAATGTTTTTTGGCATTTTGGGATATTAATGACTTGTTATACAGGTCATTAACGTTGGTCTCCAATTCTTTTATTATTTGATTCTTTTCAATCACACCTACAAAACAACCTCCATCAATTACCGGTAAGGCAAAAGACATGGTTGAATAAAAAGAATCAAGAGCTGTAACAATTGTATCATTTACAGATAAGCATAGTTTTGGGGTAATGCTGTCAATAACAAGCTTATGAGGATGTTCAATTATATCCGGAATTGTTAAAAT
>JBAXYG010000214.1:0-2981 GCA_041670905.1 Bacteroidales bacterium | reverse complement strand
GGTAGGCATTATATAGAATTTGGAGGTATAGAATCCAATCCGGATTATGATACTTTGATGAAAGCCGTTCGTATTGCAAATGATAATGGAGTAAATTTTCTTCTTGCGGTAGGTGGGGGATCAGTTATAGATGGAACAAAATTTATTGCTGCTGCAATGAAGTATAAGGGTGATTGTCCTTGGGATTTCATGGTAGATCAAAAAGAGGTAGATAAATTGGAGTTAGTCCCTTTCGGCGTCGTTCTTACTTTGCCGGCAACTGCTTCTGAAATGAATGAAGGTGCTGTTATTTCCCGCAGAGAAAAAAAGGAAAAATTAGCTTTTCATCCTGCAAACAATTTTCCGAGGTTTTCCGTGCTTGATCCACAAGTTTGTTTTTCATTGCCAAAAAGACAAATATCAAATGGTATTGTTGATACTTTCTGTCATGTATTGGAACAATATTTAACATATCCAACAAACTCTTTGTTACAGGAGCGTTTTTCTGAGTCAATTCTTATAACACTGAAAGATATTGGTCCTAAATTATACGAAAACAGTAATGATTATGATTTGTGTGCAAATTTTATGATTTGTGCTACAATGGGCCTTAATGGCTTTACTTCAATGGGAGTACCGCAGGATTGGGCTACTCATATGATAGGGCATGAACTTACTGCTCAATTTGGACTTGATCATGCTGTTACATTGGCACTTGTTGGCCCTTCTCTAATGAGAGTAATGAAGGAAGAAAAAAGAGAAATGATTATGCAATATGGTGAAAGAGTCTGGAATATTTGTGAAGGGAGTGAGGACGAAAGGGTGGATGCTGCAATTGATGCGACACAATATTTTTATGAGAGGGTAGGGATAAAAACACATCTGAGAGATTATGATATAGGAAGTGAATATTTTGATGAAATAGCTAATCGTTTTAATACAAGAGGATGGTGTCTTGGAGAAAATAAAACTGTTAATTGTGCCAAAGTGATTGAAATTTTGCAAGGATGTTTATAAAGGATGTTTATAGAAGTGTAATGAATTATATAAAAACAGAAATAGAAGGACCGGTAATTATTGAACCCGTAATATTTGAAGATGAAAGGGGATATTTTTTTGAATCATTCTCTCAACGGGATTTTGAAGATAATGTATATAAATTGACATTTGTTCAGGAGAATGAGTCATTTTCAAAAAAAAGAGGGGTATTGAGGGGATTACACTATCAAAAAGGTGAATTTGCTCAAGCAAAACTTGTCAGGGTGGTTCAAGGAAGAGTGCTTGATGTAGCTGTTGATATTAGACCTGAATCTCCCACCTATGGTAAATATGTTTCTGTAGAGTTGAGTTCTGATAATAAAAGATTGTTTTTTATTCCAAAGGGTTTTGCTCATGGTTATCTTGTGATGGAAGATAATACTATATTTCAGTATAAATGTGACGAATATTATGCTCCTCAGTCAGAAGGCTCATATATTTGGAATGATAGTACATTTTGCATTGATTGGGGAATAGAGAAAAAAGACGTTATCCTTTCAGAAAAAGATTCAAAAGCCCCATCATTTGGGCAGTTTATTTAAGCATTCCCTTAAAGAAATATTCCACCATCTAGTTTCTACTCCAAATGTTTCTCTGATTTTTGATTTGTCAAGGAGTGAGTATTGAGGCCTTTCCGCTTTAGTAGGATATTCTGCCGTTGAGAGTGGATTTATTCTGCAATCAATTTTTTTGTATAACATTATCATTGAAGCAAATTCAAACCATGAACATTTTCCTTCATTTGTGAAATGAAAGATTTCTCCTCTTTTTTCTTCGATTTGAGGTATTATTTTAATAATTGCCTTAGCAAGGTCACGTGCATATGTAGGCGTTCCTATTTGGTCTGCAACAACACCTATTTCAGTTTTTTCTAATCCCAACTGAATCATTTTTTTTACAAAATTTTTACCGTATGTAGAATATAACCATGCGGTACGGATTATAATTCCTTTACATCCTGTTCTTCTGATTGCTACTTCAGCTTTTCTTTTGCTCATCCCATATACTGATTTTGGATGGCATGGCTGAGATTCTTTATATGTGCCACGTTGCTTTTTTCCATCAAAAACATAGTCGGTAGAAATCTGAATAAGTGAAGCATCATATTTTTTTGCGGCTTTAGCAAGATTTAAGGCACCGTCAGTATTTATTTTATTGCAGACATCTTTATCTATTTCGGCTTTGTCGACATCAGTGTATGCGGCGCAATTAATTATTAATCCAATATTGTATTCAATAACAAATCTCTCAACATCTTTAAGGTTGCATATGTCAAGAACTCTGACATTGTCAGAAGATTTGATATCTGTAAACAATATTTTCTTTCTTTTTTTTAATAAATCTTGTAATTCTGAGCCTAACTGGCCGTTAGCACCTGTGATTAGAATATGTTTCATAAGAAAATTTGATTTAAAATACAAAGATAGAACTAAATAAGTGTAAAAATCAGTTATCTTTGTAGAAATTAAAAGCAAAATGGATTATAATACCCAGAGGGAAAAACTTATCATGCCCGAATATGGAAGGCATGTACAGAAAATGATAGAGCAGGTAAAGAATATCCCCGATAAGGAAAAACGTAATGAGCAGATTCGTGTGATTGTACAGATAATGGGCATACTCAACCCGCAATTGCGTGATTTAAATGATTTTAAACATAAACTTTGGGATCATGTACAAGTTATTTCTAATTTTGATATTGATATTGAATCTCCATATCCTATTCCAACAAAAGAAGAATTTGCATTGAAGCCTGAGCCATTGAAGTTAGAAAGCAAGCCAATAAAGGCGGCTTGTTATGGACGAAATATTCAGAATATGATAGACCTTATTTCTGTCAGAGAAGATAATCCTACTAAAACCGAGATGATAAAGATGCTAGCTCTATATATGAGGCAACAGTATCTTATATGGAATAAGGACTCAGTCTATGATGAAACCATATTCAAGGATATAGAAAAATT
>JBAXYG010000213.1:0-3007 GCA_041670905.1 Bacteroidales bacterium | reverse complement strand
ATGTACAAATTCTTCATCTGCTCAATCTTTTCAGCTGCACTATCTTCTCCCATTTCCATAATATGTGACAACCTGTTTTTATTTTCTTCAGTTGCCAACCGAAGACTCTCTACTAATAACCAGCTTTTCTTATTATTTAAAATATCCCCTCCTATCTTCTTTCCAAAAATCTGTGCATTCCCGAATGTATCAAGATAATCATCGGTAATCTGAAATGCTATCCCCAAAAGGAATCCATATTTATACAAAGCATCAGATATTTCATTCGAAGCCCCTCCTATTATAGCACCCATTTTTGCGGAACAAGCTAAAAGAGCCCCTGTTTTAAGACCTATCATATTGAGATAATCCGCGTTTGTTATAAAAGGCATTTTTTCATAATCCATATCATATTGCTGCCCTTCACAGACCTGAGCTGCAGTTGTAGAAAACAATTCAAGCACCTGAGAGAGTTTATCTCCCGTATATGCCGCCAAATATCTGTATGCCATAATAGACATTACATCTCCTGAAAGAATTGCACAATTTTCCCCCCATTTTTTATGGACTGTCGGTTGATTCCGTCTGGTTTCTGCTTTATCCATAATATCATCATGAATTAAAGTAAACCCATGAAATATTTCAAGAGCCAATGCGGGATATACAATTGATTTATTTATGTTATCCGAAAAAAGAGAAAAAGTAATGATACATAATCTAGGCCTAACCCTTTTACCTCCAATAGAAATCATATATTCAATAGGATTGTAAAGAGATTGAGGATCCCCACAAATGTCCATATTGAGAATACTTTTCTCTATTATCCAATCTATTTCCTTTAATGTATACATAAATTCTTATTTGTTACGGCAAAGGTAACGTATTTTGCACAAATTACTATCTTTGCGCCAATGGAAAAAAAAGGAATAGCCACAATAGTAAAACATACTGGAAGTCATTATTTATTATCAGAACTTCCTGAATGGAACCTTTTTCCGGCCATCATCAGAGGAAAAATGAGATTAAAGTCTTCTTCCTCTACAAATCCGATCGCAGTTGGTGATAAAGTGGAATATATCATTGATATGGATTCGGACGAACCAATGGGAATGATAAAGAACGTTCTTCCGAGAAAAAATTACATCATTCGCAAATCAACCAATCTTTCGCGACAATCTCATATTATTGCTGCAAATCTTGATCTGGTTTTTCTTGTTGTTACTCTCGTTTTTCCGGAGACCAAACTTGCTTTCATAGACCGTTTTCTACTTACATGTGAAGCATATAAAATACATGTAATAATTCTATTAAATAAAATAGATCTGTATAAAGAAGAATATAAAGAACAGGTTACCTCGTTTAAAAAAATTTACGAAGGTGCCGGTTATGAAATATTGGAAATATCAGCTCTTAAAAACGAAAACATCGATTTACTGAGAGAAAAATGTAAAGGAAACATATCTCTCTTCTCCGGAGTATCCGGGGTTGGAAAATCATCAATAATAAAAGCGCTTGACCCTTCTCTTTCACCAAAAATATCGGAAATATCACAATATCATTTACAAGGTAAACACACAACTACTTTTTATGAAATGCATCCCATTCAAAGTGGCGGTTTTATCATAGATACTCCTGGCATAAAAGGCTTTGGAATCGTTGATATAAAGATTGAGGAGTTAAGCACATATTTCCCGGAAATGCTCAAGGTTATGGATAATTGTCATTTCAAACCATGCACTCACACCCATGAGCCAGGATGTGCAGTAAAAGCTGGAGTAGAGAATGGGACAATCTCTCCCGAAAGATATTATTCCTATCTTGGAATGTTAGAAGAAGAGACCAAATACCGTCAATGAATAAACAGATTCTTAAGCTCGCTGTTCCCAGCATTCTTGCAAATATAACTGTTCCTTTAGTGGGAATAGTAGATTTAGCTATTGCCGGACATCTTGGAAGTGCAGCAAGCATAGGAGGAATTGCTATTGGAACAATGCTATTCGACCTGCTTTATTGGAATATGGGATTTTTAAGAGTAGGAACCGGAGGAATCACTGCTCAAGCCTACGGGAGAAAAGATTATAAGGCTGCCATGAACGCTGCCACACAAGGCATCGCAACAGCTTTGACTGTCGCCTTATTTATCTGGATAATACAATGGGGGTATGTTGAAGTCTCTTTTTCTTTAATAAAATGTACTCCTGAAGTAGAAAATCTGGCAAGACAATACTTTTTCATAAGAGTTTGGGCAGCTCCGGCCACCCTATGTTTAATGGTATTTAAAGGATGGTTCATTGGAATGCAAAATACAGTTTTTCCTATGTCTGTTGATTTAACAGTAAATATTTTAAATCTTGTTCTTAGTTATATTCTGGCAATTCATACTCCAATGGGCATTAAGGGAATAGCATTTGGAACAATAATTTCTCAATATTTAGGGCTTATTCTTGCCATTTTATTAATAAGGTTAAATTTTAAAAAGTTTTTCCAATATATAAATATCAAGGCAAGTATTAAATTAAAAGATATGAGACAATTCTTTGCCATGAACGGTAATCTGTTTGTGCGTTCAGCTTGTATGCTTGTCATATATACAGGATTCACCTCCATTGCCGCCAATTATGGTAACACCCTTTTAGCGGTAAGTTCAGTAATGATGAAACTACTGCTGCTATATTCTTACCTTGTTGATGGTTTCGCCTATGCCGGAGAAGCCCTGACCGGACGTTTTATAGGAGAAAATGATTCATATTCACTTCACCTTGTAATAAAAAAACTATTTATTTGGTGTATTGGAATAGGTGTCTTATCTACAGTAATATATGCTTTTGCCGGAGAACCACTTATCAGATTATTGACAGATAATGTCGAAGTTATTAAGGCCTCTAAACCTTTTCTTTTCTGGTTACTGTTAATGCCAGTGGTAAGTTGTGCGGCATTCACATGGGATGGAATTTATATTGGAGCAACCGCGTCAAGGGCTTTACGAAATGGAATGATATTATCTTCTGCTTTTTTTATTTTGTCATAT
>JBAXYG010000212.1:0-3042 GCA_041670905.1 Bacteroidales bacterium | reverse complement strand
TGATGTAACAAGGATTTTGATTGAAGGTTGGGCTTCACCTGAATCAAGTGTGGCATACAACCAGAATTTGTCAAACAACAGAGCTAAGACAATGAAAAAGATTATTGCCGATAAATATCATTTTCCAGAAAGTGTTTATTCAGTGAATGGCAAAGGTGAGTATTGGGATGCTACAATTGATTTTATTAATAATTCAGAAGATCCTGTTATATTGACTTCAAAAGCTAAACTAGTGAAATTTGTTGAAGAAACAGAAGGTATTGCAAATCTTGATAAGAAAGAACAACTGTTAAAGAAGATTGATAACGGAAAGCCGTACAAGGTCATTTTAAAGGATGTATACCCTAAATCCCGTTTTACTGATTGTGAAGTAAACTATAAAGTAAAAGCATTCACCAGAGAGGATGCAATGGTGATTTTCAAAAATGATCCTTCACAACTTACTGCAGATGAATATGTAATGATTCTTACTTCTGAAGTAAATGAAGCTGTTCTTGCGAAAGCACTTAAATACTATCCAAACGATACACGCATTAGTACAATCTTAGCTGAAAAAGCAAGAAAGGAAGGGAATATTGATAAAGCTTTATTGTATTATCAAAAACTGAATTCTATAGAAGCTATCAACAATCAGGGATGTTGCTGGTTATTGAAGGGTGAGGCTGAAAAAGCACAAGCTTGTTTTGATAGAGTAAAAGAACTTAATGCTGTTGCTCGGAATGTAAAAGAAGTTGAGAAGGTTATGTTGAATAACAAATATTTCAAAAAATAGTTAAAACAATATTTTTAAAAGAGTGTCTAAAAATTTGGACACTCTTTTTTGTGTAAAAAACAATATTTTTTTATCTTTGCAGTCCTATCATGCTCAGGTGGTGGAATAGGTAGACACGCAGGACTTAAAATCCTGTGGGCAGTAATGTCCGTACGGGTTCGATTCCCGTCCCGAGCACATATAAAGCCTCTTAAGTATTTGCTTGAGGGGTTTTATATGTTTTGAAATGTGAAGAATATAGGGATTGGGGTTTTTATCTTTTGCTTACCTGTTGTATTTTATTTTTGTATATTTGTAATACTTATTTTGAAAGTAAATGTTAAACTAAATATACTATTATGAAAAAGTATCGCTGTACAGTATGTGGTTATGTCTACGATCCTGCTGAAGGAGATCCTGATAGTGGCATAGTGCCTGGAACTTCTTTTGAAAAACTTCCTGCAAATTGGGTATGTCCTTTATGTGGTGTAGGTAAAGAGGATTTCGAAGTAGATGAATAAAAACCGTAGTAATTATTTATATACGGTATTAAGATATTTTTCAACCTCAATCGGAAAATATTTTTGTTCTAGGGTGTGTATTTTAGCTGACAAATCCTCTGGAGTGTCTTCTGGTCTAATGTCACATGTTGATTGAAAAAGGATAGTACCATGGTCATATAGTTCATCTACCAAATGAATTGTAATACCAGATTGCTTTTCCTTTTCTTCTATAATTTTTTTATGTACATTCATTCCATGCATCCCTTTTCCCCCATATTTAGGAAGTAGTGCGGGGTGAATATTTATTATTCGCCCCGGGTATCTTAAAATCATTTTTTTGGGAATCATTAATAAGAATCCAGCAAGTATGATGAAGTCAATATTATTGTAATCAAGGATAGACTGTATGCTTTCTCCTTGGAATCCAGGTGTTTCAGATAATTGTTCTTTGTTGAAAATGATAAATGGAATACCTAATTTTTCACTTCTTTTTAGAACAAAAGCTTCTTTGTTGTTAGACAACACAATACATATTTTATAGTCAGATGTTTTGTTAAAATAATTTATAAGATTTTCAGCGTTAGTGCCTGATCCTGAGGCGAAAACGGCAATTTTTTTCATAGTGGGAGGATAATAATGTCAAAGGTACAAAATTTGTTTCAGTCAAAAAAAATTACTTACTTTGCATTTCCTTGTATGAACAAGGAATTGAACAGAATTTATTAACTAATTAATTTTAATCATGGAAGATATTGCTTCAAAAGTAAAAGCCATTATAGTTGACAAACTTGGAGTAGATGAAAACGAAGTACAGCCTGCAGCAAGTTTCACAAATGATTTGGGTGCAGATTCTTTGGATACAGTTGAACTAATAATGGAATTTGAAAAGGCATTTGGTATCACTATTCCTGATGAAGTAGCAGAAAAAATCTCTACTGTTGGGGATGCTATTGCTTATATCGAAGAGAATACTAAGTAGCATAATATAGCTGCTAAAACCAAACCATGTTTTTAAAAAGAGTCGTCATAACTGGAATTGGAACCATAAATCCTTTAGGCAAAAATAGCGGGGAATATTTCTCGAATCTTGATAAAGGAATAAGTGGTGCAGTACTAATTGACAGGTTTGATACCTCTCTATTTAAAACGAAATTTGCGTGTGAAATTCAAAATTATTCTGCTGCTGATTTTGGCTTTGATAAAAAAGAAGAGAGGAAAATCGATAAATACTCTCAGTTTGCGCTTATTGCGACTGATCAGGCAATAAAAGACAGCAAACTCGATGTTGAGAATATAGACTTACGTAGAGTCGGAGTTATTGTGGGCTCGGGTATAGGCGGGATAGAAACACTTAATGAAGAAATAATGGGCTATAATGAAGGAAATATTCCTCGTTTTGGCCCATTTTTAATTCCAAAAATAATAATAAATATGGCATCAGGTCTTATATCTATCAAATATGGATTTAGAGGACCAAATTATGCTATTACTTCTGCATGTGCCACTTCAGGTCACGCTATATGTAATGCATATCATCTGATTCAGCTTGGAAAGGCTGATGTTATGGTTACCGGCGGATCAGAAGCCCCTATAGCAGTTCCTTCAATTGGTGGATTTAATTCTTCTCATGCAATATCGACAAATAATGAAGAATATAGGACTGCCTCAAGGCCATTTGATAAAACAAGAGATGGATTTGTTATGGGAGAAGGAGCGGGAATTCTTATTCTCGAAGAATATGAACATGCAAAACAAAGAGGCGCCGATATTTATGCGGAAATTATAGGA
>JBAXYG010000211.1:0-3066 GCA_041670905.1 Bacteroidales bacterium | reverse complement strand
TTCCTCAGCATAATTGATTATATCTTTAAAAATTTTGTGTTCAATTTCTCCTGTATCTTTATGGAGAACCATCATTCTGGATTCGTCTCTATGTTCAGCAGGATATTTTGCAATATTATTGATCGAGAGTGGATAATTGAATTGAGACAGTTTCATATATATATATTTTAGTTTTAAACGCGACAAAACATTATTTATACGAATAAATTTAAAAAAAGTTTCAAATTTTTTAAGAAAACTGTTTGTGCTCTATTTAGGACAGGTTATTTATTTAAGAATGAATTAATAGATGTCATCTGAATAGAATCATCAATATTAAAATTTCCTGATTTTGTGCGAGTAAGGGCTGTGAGATAACCTCCACTTCCTAAAGCTAAGCCAAGGTCGCGAGCAAACGCCCTGATGTATGTACCTTTGCTGCACCTGATTCTGATTTTTGCTATAGGTCGCTCAGTAGGTCTTTCAAATGATAATAGTTCAATTTCTGATATTGAAATAGTTGATGGTCGCATTATAACTTCTTCTCCGGCGCGTGCCAATTCATATGCTCTTACTCCGTCAATAAGTTTTGCGGAAAAAATAGGGGGTATCTGTTCCTGTTCCCCCATAAATTGTTTAATTGAATGTTCAACGTCTTCGTATGTGATATGTTCATGTGGAAAAAAAGTATCTATTTCCTTTTCTAGATCATACGAGGGTGTAGTTGCACCAAATTCCATGGTTGCAATATATTCTTTCTCGTGTGACTGAAGTGTTTCTGCCATCTTGGTTGCTTTCCCTACACAAATGAGAAGAATACCTGTAGCAAGTGGATCCAGTGTTCCTGCATGGCCTACTTTTATTTTTTTATTATGAAAATGATTTTGAAGCTGGAACTTGATTTTGCGCACTGCATCAGCTGATGTCCATCGGTAAGGTTTATCTAGCAGGATGACTATTCCTTCAGGATAATCTTCAATTTTATCGGATAATAATCCATTGAAGTTTTTGTCTAGTGTTAGATATTTACCCATTTATTTGCAGGCTATTTTTTCTACGCGTCTCTGATGCCGTCCTCCCTCAAATGAAGCAGTAAAGAAAGCCTTTACAATCTCTTCGGCCATGGATTGTGGGATAAATCTAGCCGGAAGTGACAGCACATTTGCATTATTGTGTTGTCTAGCCAGATTTGCCAGTTCCGGGGTCCAGCATAAAGCAGCTCTTACACCTTGATGTTTATTCAATGTCATTGAAATTCCGTTTCCTGAACCGCAAATAGCTATACCAAAGTTCACCTCTTCATTCTCAATTGCATAACCAAGAGGATGAGCAGTGTCTGGATAGTCCATGCTTTCATTTGAGTTAGTTCCAAAATCTTTTATTTGGTAGCCCAACTTAGAAACAAGAGGTTTTAAAGCCTCTTTTAGTTCATATCCGGCGTGGTCAGACGCCATTCCAACGATTTTCATATTATATCAATATTTTTAATGCTCTTTTAATTCTGTTGTCTACTTCGTCTTTTCCCAGTAAAGCTATAATATCAGCTATTCCGGCTCCTTTTGATTCTCCAACAATAAACAATCGAAGAGTATTCATTACTTTTCCCATTGGCCATTGATTTTCCATGATAAGTTGATGCAATTTTTGTTCAATCTCCTCTTTTGTAAAAGGCGTTATTTCACATATAAATTTGTGAATCTGGGGAATTATGACCTGAGTATCTTCTTTCCAGAATTTTGCAACAGCGGCTGGATCATACGAGCTTGGAGCTACAAAAAAGTAGTCGCTTAGTTCCCAGAATTCATTAACAAAATGTGCTCTCTCTTTTATAGTATTACATACCGCTCCGATATATTCATCATGGAAACCGGTAAGTCTGTCTCCTTCAAGTGCTTTGAAATCGGCGACAAGTGATTCTGTAGATTGCCTTCTTAAGTATTCTTTGTTGAACCATTTTGCTTTTTCCGGGTTGAATTTGGCTCCTGATTTTATTACCCTTTCAAGAGAAAAAGATTCAATGAGTTCTTCCATTGAGAATATTTCTTGTTCTGTACCTGGGTTCCATCCTAAAAGGGCCAAAAGGTTGATAAAAGCTTTCGGATAATAGCCATCTTCGCGATATCCGCGGGATATTTCTTCTTCTGAATTGACCCATTTCAAGGGAAATACAGGGAATCCGAGACGATCTCCATCCCTTTTGCTTAATTTTCCCTTTCCATCCGGTTTTAGAATCAGTGAGAGGTGAGCGAATTGAGGTTTTGTGTCCTGCCAGCCAAAGGCTTCATAAAGAAGGTAGTGAAGTGGTAGAGAAGGCAACCACTCTTCTCCCCGAATAACTTCAGTTATTTCCATAAGATGGTCGTCTACGATATTGGCCAAGTGATAAGTAGGGAGTTGATCTGCGCATTTCCAAAGGACTTTATCGTCTAAGGTGTTGCTGTTTACCTCAATATCTCCTCTTATTATATCATGCATCCTGATTATTGTGTTTTCAGGAACTTTAAAGCGGATTGTCCAATGTTTGTCTTCCTTTAATTTTTTAGCTACAATATCTGTCGGAAGGGTAAGCGAATTATTTAATTTTTCTCTTACTGAATAATTATAAATGAATACCTCTTTTTTCTCTGCTGATTTTTTTCTTAATAATTCAAGTTCTTCCGGAGTATCAAATGCATAGTATGCAAATCCTTTTGAAATCAGTTCTTCAGCATATTTTACGTATATATCTTTACGTTGGGATTGCCTGTATGGTGCAAAAGGATGTTTATTTGATGGAATACAAACCATTTTTCCTTCTTGATCAACACCTTCGTCAGGTGTTATTCCACACCATCGCAGAGATTCAATGATGTATTCTTCAGCCCCAGGAACGATTCTCTGGGAATCTGTGTCTTCTATTCTTAAAATAAAATCTCCCCCTGTCTGTTTTGCAAATAAATAGTTATATAGAGCTGTTCTTATTCCTCCAATATGTAAAGGTCCAGTAGGACTAGGTGCAAAACGTACTCTTCTTTTTTTCATACTCTACTTTCTGTTTTTTGTATATTTAACATTCGTTCTCTCCTGATATATGCCGGTTCTGATTCC
>JBAXYG010000210.1:0-3075 GCA_041670905.1 Bacteroidales bacterium | reverse complement strand
AATGTAGAAGTGCGGTTGTTGCATTACGTCATTATTTTCTTCTATTTCCCAGGTAACTTCTTTCTTTTTGATTTTAACATTCTTTACAGGTAGAGGAGGAATTGTATCAAGATTGCTGTATACTGGTATCAAAGCCAGGCTGGATTGCTCCGTATTTATCAGTGAGTCCGCTATAGAGTTTTCATTTTTAGAGATAGCCCATCCCGGCCACCAAACATTTCCTTTTACATTTGGCAATGTCCTTACCAACTCCATTTTTCTTCTCATCTGTGTGACTTTAGGGTTTATCAGATCAGGCTCATTAAACGTAGAAATGTTTTGTCCAATATAAAGGTGCCCTCCAAAATTGTTATCGTTCCACCATTTAATAAGTGTTTCATAATCGGCTGACGGATGTCCAATCTTCCAATATATTTGTGGTACAATATAGTCTATATATCCTTTTCGTGCCCAGTCTGGTACGTCGGCAAAAAGAGACTCGTAATTTGAAAGGCCGTTTGTCTTACTACCGCTTCCATCAAGAGTTTCCTTTAAGTTTCTGTGAATACCAAATGGCGAGATGCCGAATCTTACCCATGGCTTAATAGCTTTGATTGTATCATTTATTCTTTTAATAAGTACGGCAACATTGTTTCTGCGCCAATCGTTTTTTTGCCAATACTCAAATCCTTGTTTCTTTGCATATTTTACAAAAGAAGCATCATCGTGGAATTCTTCATATTTTACCGGATAAGGGTAAAAATAGTCGTCAAAATGGATGGCATCAACATCGTATCTGGTTACAATATCAGCTATAACTTTAACTGTATGTTCTATTGCTTCAGGCTCTCCGGGATCGAAGTAGAGCTGCTTTCCATATCTTTTGAATATTTCAGGTTTTTTAAAATACAGATGGTCAGGATGTAGTTTTTCTTCATTATTTGAAGTAACTCTGTACGGGTTGAGCCAAGCATGGAGTTCCATGCCCCTTTTATGGCATTCCTTAATAACAAAGGCAAGAGGATCCCAATAAGGTTTAGGTGCGACCCCTTGCTCTCCTGTCAAAAACCTGGTCCAAGGTTCAAAGGAAGATTCATAAAAAGCATCCGCCTGTGGCCGTACCTGAAAAATAACAGCATTGCAGCCAGCCATCTGGAGAGTATCAAGGGTTCTTATGAACCATTGTTGTATCTCCTGTGTGGTCATGGTTTTTATCTTTTCGTTTCCAACAATATGAATCCATGCCCCTCTAAATTCACGTTTTGGCAGCTGCTGTGAATAAGCAGCTGTCAACGTAAATATTAGAATTATAAATATCGAAAATATTCTTTTCATCTATATCTATTTTAAAATGTAATGCCCATAGCATTACATATTTTTTTAGGGATATCTGTGTTATCCATTCTGCCAGCAAATTGTTCGCTTTGTGTGCCAATTGCAAATATTGGAACGGCTGTTCCGGTGTGTGAGGAAGTTGTCCATCCAATTCTTGCTCTATTGTTTATTGCAGTAACAGTGTCCTTGAGTATTTTCTTTGAATCTAAAGATGATGTTTGTGCTTTAAGTTCATCGAAATACATAACATAACCTTTATCTTTACCCATCGAAAATCCACCTGTTTCATGGTCAGCAGTTACAATTATAAGGGTTTCATCTTTATGCTTAAGATAAAATTGGTATGCAACTTCAATGGCAGCATCCATATCCAGGGTTTCTAAAATATCGCTAAGAGCATCATTTGCATGAGCAGCCCAATCTATTTTTCCACCTTCGGCCATAATAAAGAATCCCTTTTCATTTTCGAGAACTTCGATGGCTGCACTGACAACCTGTTTAAGAGTAAGGTCACTTTCTTTTCTGTCTATGGCATACGGGAGAACATTATTCTTAATACTATCTTCTTGCAAAAGAATGATTTTTTTTGCACTATTTTTCTTTGTATTAAAATCTTTTAAACCACATGCTACGGTATAACCTTTTTCTGAGATAACGTTATATAATGAAGGATCACCTTCATTATTGCCTGTTGGTTCTTCAAATCCTCCGCCTCCAAAAAACTCGAAGCCTGATTCTGGAAGTTTGAGAGCAATCTTGTAGTAATCGTTTCTGCTGATTGAATTAGCATAAAATGCTGCAGGAGTTGCATGGGATAGGGTGACAGTTGTCATTATTCCTACCGGAATACCTGCATTATGAATTTTATAACTAATACTTGTCAGATCTGTACTATCCGGAGCAACACATAAAAATCCATTATTTGTTTTTGTTCCTGTAGATAATGCTGTGCCTGCTGCAGAAGAACAGGTAATAATGTTGCTGGCAGAGTAAGTCGTAACCATTCCTAAAACAGGAAATTGAGTGAAACATAAAGGATCATTGCCTAATACCTTATGTTGATTTGCCAAATAGGCCTCAGCCATACTTACGTGTGTGAATCCCATGCCATCACCTATAAAGAAAAATACATATTTTGCTTTTTTTTCAGAGCAGGATGATAGTATTAATACACATAGGGAGAAAAGTAATAATGATTTAATAATTTTTTTCATCTATATTTTTTTTATATATAAGAAAGGGTGACTTTTGTGCCACCCTTTCTATAAAATGTTTTTGAATTATTTTTTACGTGCACCGTACATTATCTTTAGCGCAGAACAACGACGAAGTTCTTGTTTTACGTCTGTAATAATACCCATTCGGGTATTTTCGTCTGCCTTAATTGATACGGTCATAAATGGACGATCCTGCTCACTTAAGCTTTCCCGAGCAGCAGCTACAAAGTCTCTGATATCATCAACTGATTTGAATGAGTCATTCAATTGTATACGTGAATCAGTACCATGTAGTCCTTGATATTGTAAGACAGGGGTACCGATATATATATATGAAGACAAATCTTTTCTTTCAAGTTTTGCGATTTCTGTTGCCTGAGGCATAGTAACCATCACCATGCGGTCCATTTTACGCATACTGACAGATACCATGAAGAACATCAGGATCATGAAAACAATATCAGGAAGGGATGCAGTATTAATTTTTGATGCATCGTCATCTTTTTTTTTGATAAATTTAGCCATTCTGATTTTTCCTATTTTT
>JBAXYG010000209.1:0-3080 GCA_041670905.1 Bacteroidales bacterium | reverse complement strand
ATTCCCGTAGGTCTTGTGGCCAATCAGACCTTCGGCTTCAAGTGTGCGAACTTGTGTTGACAAGGTATTAAAATGAGGTTTAGGCTCATCATAAAACTCTCGGAGGTCATTTAAAAACATTGGACCCTTTTCCCAAAAAAGGTCCATTATAATCTCCTCTTTTTTTGTCAACTTCTTCATAATAAATTTTATTACGACACAAAGCAAAGTAAATTAAATTAAACCTGCAACTATTTTATTTAGTTTAACAACATTAATTATTTCGAAACAATAAAAAATTAACCTGCTCTTATCCACATGTACCCTACAATAGAGGAGTTTAGAAAGAATTTAGAACAGAAGGCTTTTGATTGTCTCTATATTCGTTTCTCGTTTTAATGAATAAGTTTTGCTTTTCAAATTACAAAGTTCAAAGAGTTGTAATGCTTTTTCAAGATATTTTTTTGAAGCACTAACATTCTCACCAAGAGATATTTCAGAAATAGATTCCGCCAAATATTCAATATTTTCAACACTAAATCCCTTAAAACCAAATAAATAATTATTAGAATCTTCAATATTTAATGACATGAATTCATCAAGATCAAAATTTATTCCACTCAACAACATCTCTTTTAGATCTTTAAGTTGCATTTCAACGGTTACAGATTGATTTTTAGTACCTCCAAAGAGTTTTTGTCGAATAAGACTTATTATCATTCCTATCTTCTCTATCTCCCTCAATATGTAATCTTTTTGTTCCACAGTTTATTTTTATTAGTATATCGCTTTAAAAATATTAGATGTAGTATTCTTGTGTTATATTCTTTAAATAATCCATAAATTCATCACTCAATAGAAAAATACACCTTAACTATTATTATTTCAAAATAATAATTTAATCTCTATGAAGTTTATCATCAGACACAAACAAAGGTTGGTAATATAAAAATGTTGAATTTACGGAGCGAATGTTTGCAACCGTAATCAATAGTATTCATATTCTCTAATTGTAATTTTGTTTGGCGCTTCTCCTTCTTGAGAATTATAGTCAAGTCTTTTAGTCCAATTGTTATTATCATCAAATGATATATATTTATATCTAAAAAAATAAGTTGTTTCTCCTTTTTTATCTATTTGTTTTTGGCTTATTAAATTTCCTTCTTTATCGTACTCAAATACTATTGAATATTCATTTTTTATCTTATTATCCTCAAATGTCTGATATTCTTGTTTTGAGATTCTATTATTTTTAAAGAATGATTTACCCTGTGATGTTTTTTCTCCATCACTATCAAAAACAGTAAAGTCTAATTCATCATTGAAATTATGAATAATTGTTGTTTTACTAATTAATTCTCCGCCTTCATTATAATAAGATTCTTCAATTACTTTTCCTTTCTCCCTTTTAGGTATTAGTTTCCCAGATAATCCGTTGCCATCATCACGGTATTCTAACCACTTATAATTACCATTTTTATCAAATAAAACTTTATTATATCCATAATGTTTTATGTTACCTTTTTCCCAACCTTCAAGTCCCATTTCGGCATCATAATTCTTTTCTAAAAAAGTTTTTACTTCTCCTTTTATTCCATATCTATCCCAATCATTATTACTAGAACATGAAGTAAATATTCCAACAGCTATAAGCAGTGGAATTATGAAATAATTTTTATTCAACATTTGGTTCTAAATTAATTTACTACTACATCAACACCTGAAGTTTGCCCTGTGACCACATCAGTAACTATTAGTTTAGTTTTACCACTTTTTAATGGTGTAACCCAAACAACAGCAGAATTATTTTCTTGATTAAAGTGGTCATTACCCCGCGTGATAGATTCGACGACAGCTACCGTTTCATCAACTACTTTTGCGGTATAATGACCGCTTCCTCTCCAAACCGAAATTCCATTAACGCCAACAGTAAACGGGAGATCAAAAGTTAGCTGACTTCTCTCTGACTCCGGAATAAACAAGTCGTATTCATTTACAACATTAATATAAACCGTGAAAAGTTTTATTTTCCCTTTAAATATTTGAAATTTAGTATTACCAGTGGATATTGCCTGTACCTTGAACTGATTGCCCAGTGCAACATTGGCAGACATAGAGACAATGTAATCGTTAACTCCTACTAAACTATCATTCTTGTCAAAAATAAATGGAAATTTGAATATTCGGAATTCTCCTTTTTTCATAAATACCTTCTGGTATGAATAATCTCCATAATCAATCGATTCACGAACAACAACGTCGATTGTTTGAGCGTCATAATCGTCTTTTTGATTGAAAGCATCAACAACAGTAATCGTAGAAATACCCTGTCCATGGCCGATAATATAAAATACGTTTTCGTTCTCTTTGTCAAAAAGAATTTCGGCAACATCAGTATTGGAAGAGGTAACACTAAGGGAACCTGTTCCACTTAATTTTTTAACCTCGGTATAACTATGTTCATTATCCAATACACAGGATTTTAAGTTTAATTGAAGGCTATTTTTCAATCCATCTTCATTCTTTTCGCAAGCTGTCAGTGCAAAAACAACAGCCAACAATAATAAAATCTTTTTCATTTTCAAATCTTTATATTCATTTAAATCGATTATTATCAGATATTTTTCATCCCTTTAATCCAACCAATATATTAATTGTGGGGATTTATTATTGTACAAATATACTTTGTATTCAATAAATACAAGTAAAATATCCAAATTTAAAACTGAATCATATAACGATTTTAATTGCTGATAATGTCCTTGCCACTTGCTTTTATGAACATTTATTGTCACCAAAAAACAAACAATTTTGAGAATAAGCGGCTGTTATTACTCGTTAATCTATTATCATTTTGTCAAATACCATTGTTATCGCGGTAATTGCCAGTGCATTGGTAATAATAATACCCAGAATAAGGCTCAGAGTCTTGACATATTTTTTTGTACTGATCAAATATATAATTACTCCCAATGATGTCAGGATTGTAAGAATAATGATATATGGTATTGCTGATACTTGATATATTTCATCAAATTCCATCCATAATATCAGTGGCAGAATACCATAAATAATAAAAAGGATGGTACTCTTTTCCTCTT
>JBAXYG010000208.1:0-3099 GCA_041670905.1 Bacteroidales bacterium | reverse complement strand
GCAACTACTTTTGCTTTATTTTCTGATTTGGGATCTAGAATAGGGTGCAACAATTCTTCCAATTGTGCAGGTGCAACACGCATTACCGCTATTTTTTCATCAATCAAGCCTTCTTTTAACATATCCATAGCCATGTTTAATGCCGCAAGACCTGTTCTTTTACCTACGCGACATTGAAGCATCCATAATTTACCATCTTGAATAGTAAATTCTATGTCTTGCATATCTGAAAAGTGGTGTTCAAGATTATTTTGAATATTATCAAGTTCCTTATAAACTTCTGGCATTGAAGTTTCCAATGAATTTAAATGTTTGTTCTGATCGTTTTTTGTTGACTCATTAAGTGGATTTGGTGTGCGTATACCTGCAACAACATCTTCTCCCTGAGCGTTTATTAACCATTCACCATAGAATTTATTTTCACCGGTTGCCGGGTTACGAGAGAATGCTACTCCAGTAGCCGAATTTTCTCCCATATTGCCAAATACCATTGATTGAACGGTAACTGCAGTTCCCCATTCGTCAGGTATGTTTTCTATTCGACGATATGAAATAGCTCTTTTACCATTCCATGATTTGAATACTGCGCCTATACTTCCCCATAATTGTGAGTAGGCATCGTCAGGAAATTCTCTTCCAAGAACTTCTCGTATGCGTTTTTTAAATGTATCACAAAGAGAAATAAGATCTTCTTCTGTTAAATCGGTGTCGCTTTGATACCCTTTTGATTTTTTTACATTGTGAAGAATATTGTCAAGTTGAACGCGGATGCCTTTTCCATCTTCAGGCTCAATATCATCTGCTTTTTCCATTACAACATCTGAATACATCATAATAAGACGACGATATGCATCATAAACAAAACGTGGATTCTGTGTTTTGGCAATTAAACCAGGGATTGTTGTAGAGCAAAGGCCGATATTTAAAACCGTCTCCATCATACCTGGCATTGAACTTCTTGCTCCTGAACGGCAAGATACAAGTAATGGATTTTTTGATGCTCCAAATTTCATTCCCATTATTTCTTCTGTAGCCTTAAGAGCTGCATTAACTTCACTTTCAAGCTCTTTCGGGTATTTTCCGTTAAGATTAAAGTATTCAGAACAACATTCAGTAGTAATAGTGAATCCGGCTGGCACAGGAATACCAAGTGTACACATTTCTGCAAGGTTTGCACCTTTACCTCCTAACAAATTCCTCATAGTGCCATTTCCTTCAGCACTTTTTCCGCCAAATCGATAAACTCTCTTTGTCATATTATTTTATGTTTATTAATATTTCTTATAAAAGGGTTGCAAATTTAATAAAAATTATTTTGTTTTTTTGAATACAAAATTAGCTATGAGTAATTAATGAATTTTTCATAATTTTGTTACTATGAAAAAACTAGTTTTGATCACAACTATAACAATTTTATTAGTGCCAATATTTTGTTTAGGACAAAATTGTGAAAATAACTCCACAAAAAAGAAAAATTTTGAAGAAATGAAGTCAATTTTAGTTAAAAAGATACATTTTAATACAAATATTCCTTCAATATCGGAAGTAAAGAAAGAACTTGATGCTCTAAATGTTGAATTCCATTTGATTGATGAGATAAATTGGAGGGATTATCCCTACAATCCTGAGGTTAAATTCCGAATTGCATATTCCGATACAGAAATTTATCTGCAATTTATGGTAAAAGAGCATGATACTCGTGCCACTTTCGGGGAGGATGAAGGGTCTAGGCCTTATACTGATTCTTGTGTGGAATTTTTTATGATTCCTTCTGATAAAGATACCATTTATTATAATCTCGAAATGAATTGTATTGGTTATGGTACTTTTTCCGGAGGTGAATTAAGGCATAATAGAACAAAATTTCCTTACAAAGTTATTTCTAAAATAAGAAGAGAGTCTACATTGGGGAATAAGCCGTTCGGGGAAAAAGAAGGGGATGTAGAGTGGTCATTAACACTTGCTGTTCCAATATCGCTCTATTCTCTATCAGTATTTACACCTTTGACAGGTCGCAGAGTAAAGGCTAATTTTTATAAGTGCGGTGACAATATGAAAACACCTCATTATCTAAGTTGGAATCCAATAGGTACTGAAAGACCAAATTTCCACACTCCGGACTATTTTGGTACAATTGTTTTTGAATAGATATTATTTGTTTTCTATACACCATTTATATCCATTTATAAATATTTCTTCCCAAGGTGTAATATTATCTTTTTTATGTGATTTAGGATAATAAGGCCAGTTCCATGGCCTTAGACAGCGTTCCGGATGAGGCATCAATGCAAGGTGACGACCGTTTTCACTGCAAATGCCGGCGATACCTTCAGGTGAGCCGTTGGGGTTTGCAGGATATGCATTATAAATATATTTTAATGCTACTTTATAGTTTGATATATCTTTAGGAAAAGCAAATTTTCCTTCACCATGAGCTACCCAAATGCCTAATTTGCTACCTGTAAGACTTTTAAGTAATATTGATGGTGATTCAGGAATGAATACTCCTACAAAACCGCTCTCAAATTTATGTGAATCGTTATGGCACATTTTCGGGGATATGCTTTTATCCTCTGGGGTAATGAGTCCAAGTTCAGCCATAAGCTGACAGCCGTTGCATATACCAAGGCTTAAAGTGTCTTCTCTAGCGTAAAAATTATCAATAGATTTCTTAGCTTTTTCATTGTATAGAAAAGCACCGGCCCAACCTTTAGCGGATCCTAAAGTATCCGCATTAGAAAATCCTCCTACAAATACTATCATTCTTACGTCTTCAAGATTTTCTCTGCCAGAAATTAAATCTGTCATATGTACATCTTTTACATCAAAACCGGCCATATATAATGCCCAGGCCATTTCTCTATCACCATTTGAACCTTTTTCACGAATAATTGCCGCAACACTGTTCCCTTTGTCGCGCTTTGTCTCTTTTCCTTTGAATCCTACAGGAAATTTATATTGAAGAGGCTGAATTTTATAATTATTATATCTTTCTTTTGCAAGAAATTCTCCTGATTGTTTTTTATCGAACAGATAGGATGTTTTATACCATATATCCCTATATTGATCTATATCCATAGAAATGGAATACTTATTGAG
>JBAXYG010000207.1:0-3101 GCA_041670905.1 Bacteroidales bacterium | reverse complement strand
CCACTTCAAGATATTACTCAGGATTTAGTGAATGAAGTGATTGAAAAAGAACAACCTCATATCGTCGTAATTGCCGCTCATGTAGGGAAAGGAACAGGAGTTGAAACTGATATTGAAAATTCAGCCAAATTTATGGCTAAAACACTAAAAGGAGTGGATATTATTTTTTGTGCACATGATCACAGAAAATTTAATAAAATAATCAAAAATCCTAATGGAAATATATTGGTCATGAATAGTGGAAGTGTCGCAAGGCTTCTTTCACACGCAAAAGTTATTCTTAATGTCAAAAACGGTAAAGTAGTATCAAAAAATATTGAGTCTAAATTCATTGCTACAATTAAGGCACCTGTCGATTATGATTATCTAAAATATTTTAGAGAAGATTTCGAGAAAGTAAAAGCGTTTACTACTATAAGTATAGGATATCTTAAAGAAACTATTAATTCCAAAGATGCATTATATGGACCATCTTCATATTTGAATTTTATTCATACTGTGCAGTTGAAAAGTTCTGAAGCGCAAATTTCTTTTGCAGCGCCTCTTACCATCACTAATATTGTCCGTGAAGGAACGCTTACATATCAGGATTTATTCTCCCTATATCCTTATGAAAATCAACTATATGTTATAAACATGACTGGGAAGCAGATAAAGGATTACCTTGAATATTCATATTCAATCTGGATAAATAAAAAAGGGCCATTTTTTAACTATGCTTCAGCTGACGGTATTATATATGAAGTCAGTAGAAGTTCAAAGGATGGGAACAGGGTCAGAATTAAATCAATGTGTGATGGTACTGTTTTTGATGAAAATATGGTTTATAAAGTTGCCATTAATTCCTATAGAGCAAACGGTGGAGGAGATATACTTCGTTTAGGAGCATGTATTGATCCTGAAAAACTTGATGAGATACTGGTTGCAAAACACTCTGAAGTAAGGGCACTTATTTTTGATTACATTGTTAAAGAGCGGGAAATATATCCGAAAGCATCAACCAATTGGAATTTTGTAATATAATATTTATTATCTTTGCAATGTTGGAATAATTATGGACGATAACTTCATAAAGGGCTTTAAAAGCAAAATAGAACAAATCATAGCAATGTATGAATCTGAAAAGTTGCTTAATGCCCAGTTGTTAGAAGAATTGTCCAAAAACAAAAAACAATTAGTTAACAGTAATAACAGAATAACAGAATTAGAAAAACAGATAGATAACTTACAATTGACAGAAGCATTCAAAAACTCCTCTAAAGATGAAAAAGAGGCTAAACAAAAAGTCGCAAAATTGATAAAAGAGATAGATAAGTGTATAGGTTTGCTTAATGAATAGGTGATGAAACAAAAAATCAAAATCAACATTGCAGGAAGAGATTATCCATTTGACATTGAGTCAAAAGATGAATATAAAGTTCGGCAAGCCGCGAAAAGGATAAATGATGAAATCCTATCTATTCATAATGAATATGCAGATCGTGATATACAGGATACATTAAGTTTAGTATTATTATTATATGTCGTAAGATATATTGAATTAGAGGATAAGGAGGAGATAAGTGATATTATTAAAGAATTGCAGTTGTTAGATAAACAACTTGGAACATATATCATTAGCCGTTAGTTTTTGCTCTTTGCTAAAATCAACACTTATAACTAAACCGAGTTTACTCGATAGCTGAAGACGGGCCTAGGTTACTCTTACGAGGATTCCGCTTGCGGGACGTTGGAAGTCTGAGGCATATATCGGAGCTCAAATCTTATTAATTAAGATTTTTTGACTGACAGCAACTAACGGCTTTTTTCAATATGAGTAGATCTATCTGATAAAACATGAACACAATAAAACTATATATATCGGATGGAATCAATAATAATTACAGCAATCATTTCGGCAGCAGTATCAATAGGACTATTCATCGTTGTACGAAACATCATATTGAGAAAGAAAAAAGATACAATCATTATAAACGCTGAGATTGAAGGTGAGAATATCAAAAAAGAGAAAATTTTTCAGGCAAAAGAAAAATTTCTTCAACTCAAAAGTGAACATGAAGCGTTTATAAATGAAAAAAATGCTCAAATCCAGCAACTTGAAAACAAACTTAAGCAAAGAGAGTTGGTCTTTAATCAGCAGAATTCTGAGTTTGGTCGTAAACAGAAAGAAGCAGAAACAATCAAAGAAAATCTTAAAGTTCAGCTTGATATTCTAAATAAGAAAATGGAGGAATATGAAAAACTCCGCGAAGAGGCTATCACTAAACTTGAAGAAGTTGCCGGTATGACAGCTGCAGACGCAAAAAATCAGTTGGTTGAAACCATGAAAGCTGAGGCAAAAACACAGGCTATGTCATATATTAATGATGTTATGGATGAGGCTAGACTTACTGCAAGCAAAGAAGCAAAACGTGTTGTAATAAATACAATACAAAGAACCGCCCCAGAGACTGCTATCGAAAACGCAGTAACAGTATTCAATATTGAAAGTGATGAGATTAAAGGTCGTATAATAGGTCGTGAAGGACGTAATATTCGTGCGTTGGAAGCAGCAACAGGAGTTGAAATAGTAGTTGATGATACGCCTGAAGCCATCTTATTATCCGCTTTTGACCCTGTACGCCGTGAAGTAGCGCGATTGGCATTGCATCAATTAGTGACTGACGGTCGTATTCATCCTGCAAGAATTGAAGAAGTGGTAGCTAAAGTTCAAAAGCAACTTGATGATGAAATAATGGATACAGGTAAACGTACCTGTATAGATTTGGGAGTTCATGGACTCCATGTTGAATTGATCCGTCTTATAGGACGTATGAAATACCGTTCATCATATGGACAAAATTTGTTGCAACACTCTCGTGAAGTGGCAAATATTGCTGCTACTATGGCTTCAGAACTTGGACTTAATGCAAAAGTTGCTAAAAGAGCAGGCTTGCTTCACGATATTGGAAAAGTATCTGATGAAGATCCTGAATTGCCACATGCAATTTTAGGTATGAAGCTTGCTGAAAAATATAAAGAAAAACCAGAAATTTGTAATGCTATTGGTGCCCACCATGAAGAGATAGAGATGAATTCTCTTATTGCACCACTTGTTCTTG
>JBAXYG010000206.1:0-3101 GCA_041670905.1 Bacteroidales bacterium | reverse complement strand
CAATATTCTAAGATGCCATCGTTCGTTTATGGTTAATTTCGATCAGGTTAATATTATACGTAAAGGCAAAGATGGTATTTATATTGAATTCGGCAGAGAAAATGTGGCTGATATTCCTGTTTCAAAAACATATTGTGAGAAGGTTACAAAATATTTTGTAAATTACTCGTAGTCTTTGGTCTTTTGTGTTTGTAGGAGATTCTGCAAATGTATCTCATCATCATTATAAGAAATATTATACTTCCTAAAGATATATTTATAAAAAGCTTTTCTTTTATTGAACTTTTCAGTAAAATCACTTCAGAATCTTCAGATAAAATATCATTAATCTGGTTCACAGGTAAATTGATTGATGGCCATTTTCTTATCACATAACCTTTATCAAAGTAAACTACTCCACCATTAGAGCGGTTTAAAGTGAGTAAAGTTTTATAATCCGAGAATAAAAAATTATAATTTAGTGAGTCTGGTATATTTTCGGCAGGAGTGCTTGTAATAACTATTATTTTCCTTCCGTTTTTGTTTAGTTCCTTATCTAAATCTGAGATACGTTTCCATGTCCTTTTGGAAGTTTTTTCCATATCATATACAATAGCTGCAACTAAAGAGGTGTCTTTATAAAGTATTTCCGTACAGTATTTTCCATTTTTATCTGAAATAGCCAAATCAATACCCGCATTTTCTGTTGAACCTGAAATCAGTTTGGTTTTTGACTCTATATATTGCCACGTTGAGTCTGGAAGTTCTTCCAAATTAAATTCCGAGTTTTTTCCATCTTTTGAATAGATAAATATGGTTTTATATTGTACTTTTTCTGTATTTTTTAACTCTTTAAGGTCTGTTCCCACCTTAAATGCAGTAAAATCACTATGTGGTAGAGTAATAATAGTTTGCACAGCGATAAAAACAGCAATGGCCCAATATATGATTACAAATGTCCATTCAATATGTTTTGGTGCAATTGGAATGAATTTATCTCTCTGTACGTATATTAAAAGTGAACATAAGAAAAGAACGATATTTTTAAAGAATGTTTCCCAATTGTTTAAATGAATTGCTTCTCCAAAACATCCACAATTATTAATAGGGTTGAATAAGGCCAGATATAATGTTAGTATTGTAAAAAATGATATGAAGAAAAGAGCAATTTTTGAGGCAATCTTTACTCTTAATCCCAGCAATATAGATACTCCAATAATAAATTCCAGGCTGGAAAGCAGTACTCCTACAAAAATTGAAGAAAAATCAAGAAAGCCAAGATGAAATATTGTAAAATATTCCTTAATAATCAAACCGGTACCAACCGGATCAATAAATTTAAGAAATCCCGAAAAGATAAAAGATAATCCAAAAACAAATCTACATATAGCCCTTAACAATTTCATATTATTTTTTCTACTTCATTTTTTATTTTTTCAAAAATATTATTTGTAGTGAGCATATCTCCTGATTTATCAGAACAGTCAATTCTTATAAAATTTTTGTCTTTATTGCATTGTTCCATATAGATATCTCTTACTTTGAGTTGAAAATTAATGTTCGATTCGTGAATATCAGGCCTTCCATCTAAATATGCTCTATCATTTCCATTTCTAGCGTTTTTAAGTTTACTATCCACAAATTTGATAGGAACATCTAAGAATAGGTTAAGATTAGGTTTTGGTATGGCAAATTGATTATATTCGGTGGCTAAAATCCATTCCCTTAGTGAATTTATTTCCTCTTGATTTTTCAATTTGGAACATTGAAAAGCAACGTTTGAATATACATATCTGTCAAGAATGACGCAATGGTTGTTTACAAGCCAGTTATTAATCTTTTTAGAAGCATCTTTTCTATCCTCCGCAAAAAGCAGAGCGACAAGTTGAGGATGTACCTGATCAATAGATCCAAAATCTCCTCTGAGAAATTTTGCTATCAATTCTCCAAAAACAGGAGCGTCAAACCTCGGAAAATGGAGATAATTAGTTTTTATCCCACGATTTTTTAGGTAGCTGGTAAGCATTTTAACCTGTGTGGATTTACCCGAGCCATCCAGTCCTTCAAGTACTATCAACATAAAAATAAAGTATAATTTTGTATAACTTTACAAAGTTAATCTTTATAAATAAAATGGCAATAAATGTTAAAGTAATGGGAATTATCAATATTAATGATGATTCTTATTTTGCTCAAAGTCGTGCAATTGGAAATGATGCTTTTTGTTCCCGTGCTGAAATGTTGATTGAACAAGGTGTGGATATTATTGATATAGGGGCATGCTCTACTCGTCCCGGATCTTCATATATAGACAAAAAAGAAGAATGGAAAAGACTTGGACCGGTTCTGAAACAATATAAAAATAAATATTATAATACGCCACTTTCAATAGATACTTTCCGCTCGGAAATAGTCGAACGGGTTTATGATTTTTTAGGGCCGTTTATTGTTAATGATATTTCTGCCGGGGAAGATGATTTGAAGATGCTTGCTTCGGTTGGTAATATTGGTTTGAATTATATTGCGATGCATAAGAGGGGAACTCCAAATACAATGCAAGGACTTTGTGATTATGAAGATGTAGTAACAGATATAATAAAATATTTCAAAAATTTTGAAAAAAAGGCAGAAGATAATGGGGTTATTAATTTTATAATAGATCCTGGATTTGGATTTGCAAAGACTGTGGATCAAAATTATCAGATGCTGGCCAGGCTTTCAGAATTTAAGGTTCTTAATCGTGAAATTCTTGTCGGTATATCTCGTAAAAGTATGATATACCGCTTATTAAATATTACACCTGAAGAAGCTCTGCCAGCTACTTCAGCACTACATCTTCAGGCACTTTTGTCAGGGGCCAATATTTTAAGGGTACATGATGTGAAAGCGGCGAAGCAGAGTGTGGCATTGTTCGATAGAATTTCCTACTTTTGTAGAGGATAACAATAATATTATGCAAGATTCTTTAATGGCCATCTCTCCGATAGATGGCAGATACTATGCTCAGGTAGAGCAATTTAAGTATTATTATTCAGAATACGCTCTGATAAGATATAGAGTAAAAGTTGAAATTGAATATTTCATCGCATTGTGTGAAATACCATTGCCACAGCTAAATGATT
>JBAXYG010000205.1:0-3107 GCA_041670905.1 Bacteroidales bacterium | reverse complement strand
CTCACAGCAACAGGAAAAACTTTAACTATTATTTTTTAATAATATTATTTACTATTTCAAGCACAGAATCCCGTCTTAAATCCGCATCTGCAGCAATTTTTGATGCTTGATCAAGAAATTTACTTGCAATATCCTTATCTTTTAATCCGGCTGCATTAATTTTAACATTAAGCCATGCACCCTGCACTGCTGACCACAAAGCCAAAGCACCTACACCTGCATCAGAAACTGAATTAGGATTCCCCCCTTTTGCCATCGCTTCAACAATGTCAAAACCGGAAAAAGCCTCTTTCATTGTGTTTAAAGGAACTTGTGTTGCATATAGTGTAGCCTCCTGAATAGCTGCTGTCCTGATGTCAATTTCTTCTGCGTTTTCTTTTGGAAGTCCAAATGCATCCATAATCTTATTAAAGGCATTTGTATCCTCATCAACAAAATGAAGTAAATTATTTATTATAATTTGCCCTTTTTCTGCCCAACATGAAAAGTTTTCCCATTGTGAATCCCATCCGGGTTTATGTGAAGAAAGATTTGCCACCATTGTACCAAGTGAAGCTCCAAGAGCTCCCATATATGCCGATATAGAGCCCCCACCTGGTGCTGGAGATTCACTAGCTGTTTCATAAGCAAAACCTTTACAGGTCATATCTATAAGAAGTTTTTTCTTCCCATCTTCCATAAGGTATTCTATAACTTTTTCGTTAGGATTAAATGGTTTAAGATCATCAAGTCCCATTGACTTGACAGCAATTTTTATTATTTCTTCCTCTGTAATTCCCAAACTCCGCTGTTGCTTATTCAAATAATATTTTCCAGCATCAATCAACACTTTTTTAGGTATAAGACCTACAATTTCAGATCCCGTAACTCTTAATCCACGAGCCTGAGCTTTTGCACATACCTCATCAAAAGCAATATGAACCGGCGTAACAGAAATATTTGTAACATTCATTGAAACTTGTGCGATTCCATACTCTTCAATGTACCATCCAATAGCCTTACACCCTTTTAATGTACCAGGTATCCAAATCTCTTTTCCTTCATTATCCTTAATCACTCTACCTGTAATCAAATCTCCTTCTCTCTTTTTACGCCCTTTCTCTCTAACATCATATGCAATAGCATTTGCACGGCGAACTGAAGTAGTATTAAGATTATAATTAATGGCAACTAAGAAATCACGTGCACCTATCGCACTGCATCCAGTCTGAGCTACACGATCATTAAATTGAGTCGGTCCGAAATCAGGTTTCCACTCAGAACTTTCAATTTTTTTAGCAAGGCCTTCATACTCACCATATCTACATGAAGCAAGGTTGCGACGCTCAGGTTTAAATGCTGAGCTCTCATAACAATAAACTGGTATGCCCAGTTCTTCTCCTACTCTTTTAGCAAGTGACCTACCCAACATAGCACACTCTTCCAATGTAATATTAGAAATTGGTATTATTGGACAAACATCTGTGGCCCCCATACGTGGATGTTCTCCATGATGGTGACGCATATCTATGATTTCGCCTGCTTTCTTAATTGCAAGAAAAGCAGCATCAATGACTTTTTCAGGTTCTCCCACAAAAGTAACCACTGTTCTGTTAGTAGCTGCACCAGGATCAATATTAAGTAATTTTACTCCTTCTATTTTTTTTATCTCATCAGTAATCTGAGAAATCACTCCCATATCGCGTCCTTCACTAAAATTAGGGACACATTCTATTATTTTTCTTATCATCTATTTATCAATCAAAGTTATTCCCAAGTCAAGAAATTTTTTAAGTTTTGTTACATCTAAATCAAAATAATGATATGGATACAAATATCTTGGTTTAATAAGATTTGCAGCCATTATAAACTCCTCATCTGACATCGTATAAGGTAAGTCTTTGGGCAGAAAAGCAATTTCAATATTGCTTATATTTCTCATTTCCGGTATAAATTCAGTATCACCGGCGATATATATTTTATATCCTCCAAGATCCATAATATAACCATTACCTAGTCCACGCGGGTGAAAAAGAAATCCATCCTCTCCTCTATACTTAATATTATATGAAGGAACAGCCTTAAAATTTATCCCTTCATATTCACATGCTTCTTCGTTACGAAGAACAATATAACGGCTATCAACTTTTGGAACATCCTCGCTTACAATAAAAGTGGTTTTAGAAGTCTGAATATTAGAAAAAGCCTTTTTATCATAATGGTCATAATGATTATGAGTGATCAGAATAAGATCTGCAGGTTCTTTACCGACAAAGCTACATACCTCACTATAAGGATCCAGATAAATCCTTTTATTTTCCAATCTGAATAACACAGATGAGTGGCCAAATACTTCTACTTGCAGCTCACCAATTGGGGTTTTGTAACTATTCATATTTTTTCCCGTTTAAAATAACCGTATCAATAAGTGGGGTTGAAAAAGCATACGGAATAAATTCGTATGAAGGCACTTCTTTTGTTATAAAAATATTCGCACACTTTCCACGGGTTATTGTACCGTGTGTTTCACCCAGTCCCATGGCATATGCACCATTAATTGTAGTTGCATTAAATACCTCTTCGGGAGTCATCTTCATTTTTAGGCATGCAAGTGCCGATATGAATTTCATGTCACCACATGGACATGAACCTGGATTATAATTTGAGGCAAGAGCTATCGGAATATCATAATCCATCATCATCCTTGCTGAAGGGTAATCCATCTCAAGAAAAAACGTTGCACCAGGTAGCAAGGTAGCAATTGTTTCAGAATTTGCCAAACGTTCATATTGTTTTACCCCGGTGAATTCCAAATGCGCAACTGATATTGCATCATACTTTATACCAACTTCCACTCCACCAGATTCACTCATCTGATTTGCATGAACAGTTGCCCTCAATCCATATTTCAAACCTGCATTAAGAATTCTGTCAGAATCTTCAACGGAAAAAAACCCTTTTTCACAAAAAACATCAATATATTCAGCTAACTCTTCCGATGCAACAATAGGTATCATCTCATTTATTATCTCATCTACATACCCCTTTCTATTTTCCCTGTATCTTTCAGGAATAGCATGTGCCCCCAAAAAGGTAGATTTAACAGCAATAGGAGTCTCCTCGGAAAT
>JBAXYG010000204.1:0-3112 GCA_041670905.1 Bacteroidales bacterium | reverse complement strand
TCCATTTGCTGCGGCAAATAGCCTATAGTAATTTCAGACGGCATTAGTATTCTGCCAGAGGTCGGAGATTGCAGTCCCATTATAAGTTTCAAAATTGTAGATTTACCCGCACCATTTTTTCCTACAAGGCCTACTCTATCCTTATCGCTAATATGAAAATTTATATCATCAAGCAGAGTGTAACCTCCAAAAGAAACAGTCAAATCATTAATCGAAATCATTTTTTAACACCCCCACTATTCTCATCATTATTATTATCCTTTTCTAAAACTTTATTGCGTTTACTCTTTGTATTATTTTTTACTTCACTATCAGTATGATCTTTATCATCATCTCCATCGTCGTCGTCATCAGTTTTTGCACTTTTGCAAACTATAATACTGAGTTCATACAGCAAGTAGAGCGGTACGGCCACAAAAAAAAGAGTTACGGCATCTCCGGAAGGAGTTATAATAGCTGCAAGTATTAGAAGTATAACAATAGCATACTTACGATATTTTTTAAGCATCTCTTTTGAAATCAAGCCAAACCGTGATAATATAGCAGCAAGCGCAGGCATCTCAAATAAAATTCCCATGACAAGAATTAGAGAAATAAACATTCCTATATATGACTTTAGGGAAATCTGGTTAGGTACTTCAAGTGAGACCTGATATGTACCCAAAAACCTAACAGTCAATGGAAGAACTAAATAATATCCGGCCAGTATACCAACATAAAACAAAATAGCAGCAAAGCCAAAAGACTTTCTAACCACCTTTTTTTCTTTTTCATATAAAGCAGGACTTATAAATGTCCATAACTCATAAAATATAAATGGCATAGAAACAACCAAAGCTATATAGAACGAGATCCTCATATGGGTAAAAAACTGAGCAGCCATCTCTATATTGATCATTTCAATATTAAAAGAATCCATCGCAGAGAGGCCAAGTAGAGACAGCAGCTTGTTAAACCACGTATATAGAATAAAATCAGATGACAAAGGGGCTAAAATGATATCGTCAAAGATTATTTCCTTTCCAAAAAAGGCAACTATCATCAACACCATTATCACCATTGCTGAGCGAAAAAGTACTTTTCTAAACTCGTCAAGGTGCTCCCAGAAAGTCATCTCTTTGTTTTGCATATTCAAAAAACTAAAGCCTGACAACCTGATTATTTGTTTTCGGTTGATTTTCCGGATTTTTTGTCAGATTTATTAAGTGGCTTTTTCACAGGATCCTCATCAACATCATCAAGACCTTCTTTTAGATCATCCTCAACACCTTTAATACCCTCTTTAAAACTTTTTACACCTTTACCAAGGCCTTTCATTAATTCGGGAATCTTTTTTCCCCCGAATATCAAAAGAATGACGAAAGCAATTATCAATATTTCCCCCCAGCCAAGTGAACCAAACAACAGTAGTGTTCTCATAATTTTTTTTATTTAGATTTTTTCTTTCTTATTGCTCGAACTATTTCTCCAGTCCACAAAATTAATGAAGTTGTACAAATAATCACTGCCCATTCATAAAAAGTGAGAGGTTCTGTTCTGAAAAACTCTCCACCATACTGCACTATAACAACCTGTAAAATCAAAATCAGAATAGCAATCAAAATAAAAGCTTTATTTTTCAACAAACCTGAAAATGCAGACCTGTTAGTTCCTGAAGCTCTCACATTGAAAAGGTTCCAAAACTGCATGAGTACAAATGTAGTAAAAAATATTGACATTTCATGTGAATTAAGTCCTGCCAAATCCCTAACCCAGGTAGTAAAGCAAAGCTTCAACCCTGATTCACCTTCAGAATACTTAAAAAAGAATATTATCAATCCTATAACAAAAACCATAAAAGTGCCTCCTTGTATAAGGATATTGCTGAACATCTTCTTGGTTATGATGAAATCATTTATTCCTCTTGGTTTTTTCTTTAGAACAGCTTTATCGGATGGTTCAGTGGCCAAAGCCAATGCAGCAAAAGTGTCCATAATCAAATTAACCCATAACATCTGTGTTACCGTCAACGGAAAAGAAATTCCTATAAATGGACCAATAAAGGCAGTCATAAGTGCCACAACATTTATTGTGAGCTGGAATTGAATAAAACGTTGAATATTTAAATATATTGAACGTCCCCATTGTACGGCAGTAATAATACTCGCAAACGAGTCATTAAGAAGAACTATATCACTCGCCTCTTTTGCTACTGCAGTACCTGACCCCATAGCAAGCCCTACATTTGCATGATTTAAAGCAGGCGCATCATTTGTTCCGTCACCTGTGACAGCAACCACATTTCCGGCACGCTGCAAAAGCATAACAAGACGCATTTTGTCTGCAGGACGGGCACGTGACATCACTTTTATTTTTTGTGCAACCAGATATGCATCATCATCTGACAAATCCGCAAAATCAGACCCTGTAATAATATAATCATCCCCATCCTTCGCTCTCCACAATCCGGACTGACGTGCAATTTCCTTAGCTGTAAGAGAATTATCTCCGGTAACTATCTTAACTTCAATGCCGGCTTTTAAACAAGAGGCCATAGCCACAGGAACATCATCTCTAATAGGATCAGCGATTGCCACAATACCTACATATTCTATATTAACCTTTTTAATAATCTCAGAGAGTTCATTTTTTCTTTTAGTTCCATATTTAGAAATAGGAACATAACTTTTGGCAAATGCCAAAATTCGCATCCCCTTCTTCTGTCGTTCCTTTATTTCATCAACAATCCTTTCTCTATCACTTTGCTGAGAAATATTACACATCCCAAGGATAATCTCGGGAGCACCTTTTATATATAGGCAATAATCATTTTTATGTTCATCAGGTACAAATTTACTTTCTATCAAAGAAGCCATGATTTTTCTCTCAGTAGAAAAGGGCAATCTGTCTATCAGATTTTCCGGAACACGATAATCCCTATAATCAAAACCATGTAATCTTAACAATAATAGAAGCGCACCTTCAGTTGCATTACCTACAACTTCTATTTCATCAGAAAATTCCTTTTCACCAAATTGATTTTTAACGGTACTCAAACTTAGATGTGCAGTTGAATTGGATGCTATCATCTCAGCAAATTGTGAATTCACAGTGGAAGAGCAATACAAAACCC
>JBAXYG010000203.1:0-3114 GCA_041670905.1 Bacteroidales bacterium | reverse complement strand
TTTGGTTGATATTCTTTCTTCAGGACCGTTAGAAACGTCTTCATACTCGTATCCATGCGCCATGTTGGGAATTACTTTGTCAGGCTCGAAGTATGTTGTTTGAGTCATACCTGCCTTGTCGAATATGTTCTTTTGTACAAATTGTTCAAATGTTTCTCCTGAAACATTTTCAATAATTGTGTAGAAAAGTTGAAAAGTAGGGTTTATGTACTCATAATTGGTACCAGGAGCAAAGTTAAGTGAATCAAGATCAGCCATATATTGGATGCATTCTTTGTCAGTACCGAATAGAACAAAATTTCTGTCGGTTCTTGGTCTGGTGTCTGGGATTCCGGAAGAATGGGAGAGGAGGTGTTTTAGTTTTATGTCGTTGAAAAAATCTGCCTTGAAATAAGGGAAATACTTTTTAACACTATCGTCGAGGGATATTTTACCATCTTGAGCAAGCTTTAATGCAGCTACTGCCGTGAATTGTTTTGAAACTGAGGCAATATTAAAAAATGTGTTTCCATCAATGGGAACTTTTGTTTTGATGTCGGCAATACCATACCCCTTATCAAATATTATTTGGTCACCCTTCATGACTAGAACAGCTGCTCCGGGTTCATTTGCAGGGAAAAGCTCGCTGCAAATAGCATCTATTTTTTTGACTTTGTTGTTTGTGCATGCTGTCATAAGTAATGTGATAATGATGAGTGTGAGTGTCCTTTTCATATTAAAGTATTTATTTTTCAGTAATATTGGTATAGCTTATTTCCTTTCTGAGGAGGTTTAAAGCATATGAAGCAAATCGTTCTATATTGATGGCTCTGTTTGAAGCGAAGTTTACTTGCTGAGAAATGACTTTAATATTACCTGTTTGCGGATTTTTGCTTGCAACAGCAAGCCATGCCATACCTACAGGTTTTGAAGATGTGCCTCCATCGGGACCGGCAATTCCGGAGGTAGCTACAGAATAATCCGTATCCATTATTTTTCTCACTCCCAAAGCCATCGCTTCGACACAATTGCTGCTTACCGCACCGTATTTTTTAATAATTTCCGCAGATACTCCTAGAATATTGATTTTAGCCTCATTAGAGTATGATGTAACAGAACCCATGTAGTACTCGGAACAGCCTGGAACTGATGTTATAAGCTCTGAAATGCGCCCTCCTGTGCATGATTCGGCCGCCGATAAGGTTAGTGTTTTTCCTGAAGGGCTGTTTTTCCCCTTTTCACGAAGCATGCGTCCAATAACCGCCTGAAGGGTATCATCTCCTTCTCCATAAATTGTATCACCCAATAATCCTTTTAGTTTTTCTATTTGAGGTTCAAAAGTAACATTAGATCTGCCATAGCTTGACAACCGTAGTCGTACTCCTAAAGTAGGGTTAGGAAGATATGCAAGTTTAATATATTCTGGCAAAGCCTCTTCCCATTTTTCAATCTTCTTTGCAAGTGTGGATTCCGGTATTCCGAAGGTTGCTATTGTTTTGTGTTTTATCTCGTCAATGTCAAAATTTTCTCTTATATCTAAAATCACATCTCCAAGTGCCCCAATTGCTTCAAAAGGGACTCCAGGGAGGGAATAGAGTACGGCTTTATGCCCATATTTTTCTTTTTTAGAGAATAGAAACTGCATACATGGTGCAGTTCCAAGCCTGTTTTGAATTACTTTACATTTTTCTGGCACAAATGCCTGGGCTCTGTTAATGTCCGAAATTTCTATTGATCTTCTTGTCAAAATGGTACGGATAATCTCCATTTGTTCAGGAGATTCCTTGTAACCTTTTGATCCACTCAGTTTACAGAGGGCATCTTTGGTTATATCATCCTTAGTCGGACCAAGTCCTCCTGTCACTATAACTATGTCAGTCTCTTTAAGACATCTTTCAAGATTGAAGATTATTTCATTTGTATCATCTCCAATTGAAAACATATATCTTACTTTAATACCGAGTTTGTTAAGTTCCTGTGAGATTTTTGATGAATTTGTGTCTATTATCTGACCGATAAGTATTTCATCACCTATTGTGCATATTGATGCAGTTAGCATTTTTAAGATATTTTAGAATATTGCGTACAAAACCGGGACCATTGTAAATGAATCCGGTATAAATTTCTATTAATGATGCTCCGGCATCAAGCATTTCTTTTGCCTGTTTTGGAGTCATTATTCCTCCCACTCCAATAATAGGTACGTTTCCTTCGGTTTTTGTATGAATATATTTTACAAATTCAAGTGATTTTTCAAATAGTGGGGCACCACTAAGTCCTCCTTCTCCAATATCCTCCAGATATTTTTTATCTGTTATAAGTCCATCACGGCTTCTGGTAGTATTAGTCGCAACAATGCCGTCAAGTCCTGAAATCATTACCAGTTCGATTATCTCGTCAAGTTGTTCTTTTGGTATATCAGGAGAGAGTTTTAATAGTATAGGACGTTGCTCGTCATTGAATCGGCGTATGGTAATTAGCTTGTCTATTATGTCTGAAAGAATGGTTATATCTTGTAATTCTCCTAAATCTTTAACATTCGGGCAAGAAATGTTTAATACAAACATATCTACGAAGTCATACATAATGGAAAATGATTTTTCAAAATCTTTTACTGCCAATTCATTGGGGGTTTTGGTATTCTTAGTAAGATTGCCGGCAATTACAACTTTAGGATGTCTCTCTTTTAGCCTGTCAACTGCATATCTTACACCTTTGTTGTTAAGTCCCATGCGATTAACAATTGCTTGATCTTCAGGAAGCCTGAAGCATCTTGGCTTTGGGTTTCCAAGTTGTGGGAGCGGAGTAATAGAGCCTATTTCTACAAAGCTGAATCCAAAATTTGCAAGGTCATTATAATATTCTCCGTTTTTATCCAGTCCGCCAGCAATACCTATGGGGTTTTTAAAATTAATTCCAAAGAGTTCTTTCTCCATTCCTTGGTGTTTTACAGTATATAAAATTCTTAAAATATATTGTGCACCAGGGATGAAACGTAATATTTTTAAAGCCTGAAAAGTAATAGCATGTGCTGTCTCAGGAGAAAAAGAAAAAAGTAAAGGTTTAATCAGGTATTTATACATAGTGCAAAATTAGAATAATATTTTCTTTTTGTACTAAATATGATTAATTTAG
>JBAXYG010000202.1:0-3130 GCA_041670905.1 Bacteroidales bacterium | reverse complement strand
GTTATTACTGATATAACATGTGCAATATCTTCTTTGTCAACAATATTTGGTTGTGACAATTCACTATTTTCCCATGATGTGCGTATTGCTTCAAGTTCTTTTGCTTTTGTTTTCTCAATTGAATAAAGTTCGGCACTCTTTTTAAAATCATTTTTAATGGCAGCCTCTCGTTTCTCTATTCTGATTGGTTCCATTTCACTTTCAATTCTTACTATATCTTCAGGTACCTTGACGTTTTTCATATGAACACTTGATCCAGCTTCATCCATTGCGTCAATCGCTTTATCTGGAAGACACCTTTCTGAAATATAGCGTTGGGATAGTGTAATACATGCTTTTATTGCCTCTTCAGTGTAAATCACATTGTGATATTTTTCGTATTTTTCCTTAATCCCTTCCATTATTTTTAAGGTCTCTTCAAAATTTGTTGGGTCAACCATAACTTTTTGAAATCTTCTTTCAAGTGCTCCATCTTTTTCGACAATCTCTCTGAATTCATCTAATGTAGTGGCCCCGATACATTGTATTTCTCCCCTTGCCAGTGCCGGTTTCAATAAATTGGCTGCATCAAGGGATCCGATTGCTCCTCCCGCTCCAACGAGAGTGTGTAATTCGTCTATAAAAAGAATTATATCTTTATTTTGGCGTATTTCTGCTAACAATGATTTTATTCTTTCCTCAAATTGTCCCCTATATTTTGTTCCGGCAACAAGAGATCCCATGTCAAGAGATATTATTTTTTTATCGAGTAGTACTCTTGAAACTTTTTTTTGTGCTATACGGATTGCCAGTCCTTCGGCAATAGCGGACTTTCCAACTCCGGGTTCTCCGATCAATACCGGATTATTTTTTTTCCTCCTTCCAAGAATCTGTGCAAGTCTTTCTATTTCCATTTCTCTGCCTATTACAGGATCAAGCTTGTCTCCATATGCAGCTTTTGTTAAATCATATCCGTATGTGTCCAGAACAGGAGTTTCGTCTTTTTCATTATTTATTTCGGGAATAAACTCTTTTAATCCTTCTGCAATAACCTCTTTTTTCATCTCTTTTTTGAGAGAATCGTAACTGATACCGTAATTATTTAGAAATATGGGAACGATTCCGTTCTTTCTCTTTAATATTGAGAGGAGAAGATGCATGGTGTTGGGGAAAGGCTCTCCAAATGATTTTGCCTCAGTTATAGAATCTACCAGCAATGACTCAGCTTCTTTTGTGACTATAATATGTTCTTTATCGTTATAGGTTATTGTGAGATCTGTCCGTATGCTTTTTTCTATTTCATTCTTTATTTTATCGGTTTCTACTCCTTTAAGCGTCATCATTATTGAGGCTTCGTTATCGTGATGCCTTAGTATTCCAAGAAAAATGTGCTCAACAGTTATTTCGTAGCTTCCAAGCCTCATTGCCTCTTCTTTTGACAATGATAAAATTCTATAAAATTCGTCAGAAATATTGTTCTCCATAATTACTCAATTAAGGCGCTAAGTTACTAATTTTGTATTATTATTAAATTTGTAAGGTTTATATTTTATTCGTAATTTAGCAGTTCATTTTTTTAACAAAATATTACCAAAATATAATGGAGTCAGAGGAAAATACAGGTAGGATTATTCCTATCAACATCGAGAAAGAAATGAAGAGTGCATACATTGATTATTCAATGTCTGTTATAGTCACACGTGCTCTTCCAGATGTGAGAGATGGCATGAAACCGGTTCATAGAAGGGTTTTATATGGAATGTACGGTTTGGGCTTGGCATCAAATCAAGGCGTTAAAAAATCAGCACGTATTGTCGGTGAAGTGCTTGGTAAGTATCACCCTCATGGTGATTCAAGTGTATATGAAGCGATGGCCAGAATGGCTCAACCATGGAATATGCGTTATATGTTGGTACATGGTCAGGGTAACTTTGGTTCTGTTGACGGAGATTCTGTAGCAGCTATGCGTTATACTGAAGCAAAGCTTCAACGTTTGGCCGAAGAAGTACTTGAGGATTTAGATAAGGATACCGTTGATTTTAAACCAAACTTTGATGAGTCATTGTTGGAACCTTCCGTATTGCCCGCAAAGGCTCCGCTTTTGCTGTTGAATGGTGCATCGGGAATCGCTGTAGGTATGGCTACGAATATGGCTCCACACAACTTAAATGAATCTTGTGATGCTATTTGTGCATATATAGACAATAATGATATCACCACTGAGGAATTAATGAAGTATATTAAAGGCCCGGATTTTCCTACTGGAGGTATAATACAAGGATATCAGGGTATTAAAGATGCATTTGAAACCGGTAGAGGAAGAATTGTCATTCGTGCCAAGACTGAAATAGAAGTTTCAAGTACAGGAAGGGAGACTATAGTTGTAACTGAGATTCCTTATATGGTCAATAAGAAGGAACTCATTGAAAAAATAGCAGAACTTGTAGAAAATAAAAGAATTGAAGGTATTTCATATGTAAATGACGAAAGTGACCGTAGGGGTATGCGTATCGTTATTAAACTAAAAATAGGTGCCGTTGCTAATGTTGTATTGAATATGTTGTTCAAATACACTCAACTTCAGTCAAGTTTTTCTGTAAACAATATTGCATTGGTATCCGGTCGTCCCAGACTACTCAATCTAAAACAGTTGATTAAATATTTTGCCCGCCATCGCCATGAAGTGGTTGTACGTAGGACGAAATTTGAGTTAGATAAAGCAGAAAAGAGAGCTCATATTTTGCAGGGGTTGTTAAAAGCACTTGATATAATTGATAAAATTATAGCTTTAATAAGAGCATCTAAGACAGTACAAGAAGCGCGTGATGGACTTGTAGGGCAATTTGACTTCTCTATTGAGCAGGCTGATGCCATTGTTGAGATGAAGTTGCGTCAGCTTACAGGACTTGAAAGAGATAAGTTGCAGAGTGAATATGATGAACTGATTAAAATTGTTGATTATTTGAAAAGTGTCCTGGCAGATATTAATCTTCAGATGGGTATTATTAAATCGGAATTAAATGATCTCAAAGAAAGATATGGTGATGCCAGAAGAACTGAGATTGTGATGTCTGCTGAAGAATTCAATCCTGAAGATTTTTATTCAGATAATGACGTTGTAATAACAATTTCACGTTTAGGATATATTAAG
>JBAXYG010000201.1:0-3139 GCA_041670905.1 Bacteroidales bacterium | reverse complement strand
TTTCGCAAAGTTTTAAGAATCGGCCCTTTGATTTAATCAAACTCTGCCGGAATGCTCACTCTGTTATCTTTAAGATCGAGCCTCAATTTATCCTGAACCTTGCCGGCAACCTCTTTTGTTTTATTATTAACGACCTCTTCTTTTATGTAGCCGCATTGTTCAAAAAAGTCATATAGGGACCTTGATTTTTCTTCATTTAAATATACAGGTTTCTCAGAAGTGTCATCTACAACAATGTGTGCAAATGAATGTCTCTGAAGCAATCCGAATTTGTATCCGGTGTCCTCCTCTATCTCTTTTTGCAGACATTTGGCAAAATCTTCATATGATTCATTTGCCATAACGGTTAGAGTGTTTACCTCAAACCCTCTTACTCTTTCTCCGTTTTGATTTACACACAATCGTAATCCACGACCAACTTTCTGGCGCTTAGTCAAGTCATCTTTTGAATCAATAAGTGTGCATATCTGGAAGACATTTGGGTTGTCCCATCCCTCTTTAAGGGCAGAGTGAGAGAAAATAAAACGCAAGGGCTCCTCAAAACTCAAAAGCCGCTCCTTGTCCTTCATTATAAGGGTAAAGGCATCATCATCACGGGCTGTTTTGCCGGAAGTATCAACAAAATAATCAAATTTATCCTTCTTGTTCGAGGACTTGCTTCGTTTGTCAATAGAAAAATAGCCGTCGTGAATTTTATCAACAGGAATATTTTTGTCCTTAATCTCTTTGAAAAGAGACTGGTATTTTGTTTGAGCAATCAATTTTTCATATTCCTCTTCAAACATTACAGCAAATTTCCCTTTTACCTTGTTCCCGTCTTCGTCATATTGACGGTAATTGGCCACCCTGTCTATAAAAAACAAACTGAGAACCTTTATTCCCATTGGGTTTAAAAGAAGTTCTTTGTCTAAGTGTGATTCAATTGTTATCCGGATTTGTTCCCGCTCCATTAAATCTTCACTCATTGAGCCGAGTGCTTTACCTTCGGTTGCGATATGTGAATTACTTGTAAAATTAATCTCCCAAAGACCCGTTTGCCTGTTGAAAATAATATCTTTTACTATATACCCTTCGTACTGATCCCGCTTCGTAATATCATATAAATCATCACCTTGCTTTACCCATTTCTTTGAACGAGTTACCTTTCCCTTGCTCTGAACATCCAATTCCAGATAGGCTTTTATACCAGATCTGTTGTCAACCTTCTCAAGAAAGATATATGCGTTGTTCATATAACCCTCCACCTCGGCAGTGGCAACCTCAATTTGCTTTACCAGCTTCATTTCATATGCATCAATCGAGTCCAGTTTATACATCAGGTTGTACTTCTGCTTATGAGTTGCCGAATATCTAAGACAGCACAACGGGTTAAGGGCAGCAATCGCCTCCTTGGCCTTGTCGGTATTATCGACACTCTGAGGTTCGTCTATGATAACTATCGGGTTTGTTTCCTGAATAAGCTCTATTGGCTTGAAGCCCAAAGTGTCTTTATACCGGTGAATCACATTCGATTTATTGTTCTCATCGTCGTTTTCAAAACTTTTCCGGAAAGCATCAATATTGATTACCATTATTTCAATATTGTCGCTGGTTGCAAAACTCCTGACCCGTGGGAGGTCGTTACTATCATAAACAAAGTAATCATATACTGTATTGTCGTAAATCCCTTTAAAATGCTCCTCGGTAATTTGGAGAGATTTATTGGTTCCCTCTTTAATAGCAATGCTAGGGACAACAATTATGAATTTAGTGAATCCATATTTCTGGTTCAGTTCAAAAATGGTTCTCAGATAAACATAGGTTTTCCCCGTTCCGGTCTCCATTTCGACAGTAAAGTTCATCCCCTCTTTACGGAAGCTCTCCTCGGTCGATTGTGGTAAACCATTTCTTAGTTGAATCTTTTGAATATTTGATAACAGATTTTCATCGATTACTTTGAGCTTGTTTCCTATTCCAATTGTGGTGTTTGAAAACCCATAATCAAAACCGATTGTGAAAACATCTGTCACCTTATTTGGGATGCTAACAGAAAAATTACTTTGAAATATCTCCTGACCTTCGAAGATCTCACAAATGCTTTTTATTGCTTCTGCCTGATAATCGAGATCTTTTTCAAATTGTAGCTTCATTATTTGCTTCTCTATTTATTACTTTATCAAATAACCATCAAATACTATGTGTCTTATTTTCAGGGCTATATTCATTCAAATCATGCTTCCTGTCAAATAGCCATCAAATAAGATCTCTATGCCTAAAACTGAATATGGTTTTTTATTTTCTGCATTTTTTATTCAGATACATTATCGTAAAACTCGTGGAGGTGCTTTTGCAACACATCTTTTGGTATTAATTGCCGCTTGTATTCTGCAATCATTGTAGGGCTTAGACTTCTGCTCAGAGCGTATTCGACAACCTCGTTATCTGCACTTTTGCATAATAATATTCCAATACTTGGATGTTCATTCTCCTTTTTCACGTCACGATCCAGAGCCTCAAGATAAAAATCAAGCTGACCTATATAATCCGGTTGAAATTCCGTGGTTTTTAATTCTATAGCTACCAAGCATTGTAAGCCCCTGTGAAAAAACAGCAAATCAATTCTAAAATCTCTCATCCCAACCTGAATTCGATACTCCTCTCCAATAAATATAAAGTCTTTTCCCAACTCAAGGATAAAATCTTTCATTTGATTAATCAACCCGTTGTGTAGACTCTTTTCACTATGCACCTCTGGCAGGTTTAAGAAATCTACAATATATGAATCTTTGAAATATTGTCTTGCTGTTGGATAGTTTTGCTTTAATACAGAGGATTGTTTATTATTTCCTATAAGGCTGCGTTCAAATATCCCGGATTTTATCTGCCTTTCCAACTCTTTTGTTAGTAGTTTCTCCTTATGACACAAAAAGATATAAAATGCTCTTTCGTCGGGATACTTGCACCCGGACAATATCTTAATATGACTGGTCCAATTAATGAGACACAAGAATGAGAGGATATTGTTCTCGTTTTCCAATTGTGGTTTTTCAAACCCCACAATTATATCTTTTTCATTTTCCGGCAATTGTAATTGTGGTGGCACAAAACCCACAAATTCAGGAACTGAATAAGCCTCATAAAATTGCACCATTCTATAAAT
>JBAXYG010000200.1:0-3159 GCA_041670905.1 Bacteroidales bacterium | reverse complement strand
TTCCTGCTCCGGAGTCAGATAATTCTGAAATTTTCCGGGGACTGCTCTGTCAACAACAATAATATTTTTTTGTTTTTCTCTAGCATTTTTTACAATTTCTTCCATATCAATATCTTGACTTTGGGGGTTACGTGTCCATCTGCTGTTTTCTTCAAATTTTTTCAACTCGTTTTGAACTTCTTCATCACTTTTTTTGCGGACCCATCCGCCATCCAACCAAAGGATATCTATTTTTCCATATTCACTCATCAGTTCGTCGATTTGATTATGCGTGTAATCGACAAATTTCTCCCATTGTTCAGGATGTTTTCCGATAGAATAATTACAATTTCTGTCTACAGAAGGGAATCTCTTCCACCAGTAAAAATCGCTGTGCCAATCTGGTTTAGAAAAATATGCACCTATCCAGAAATTTTCCTTTCTGAAAGCTGAGAACACTTCTTTAGTAATATTGCTGCGAGGATTATTTGAGAATGGCGTTTTTGAATCAGTAATTTTGTATTCTGAAAACTTAGAATCGAACATACAGAATCCGTCGTGATGTTTGGTTGTAAATACCAAATACCTCATTCCAGCATTTTTGGCTGCTTTTGCCCACTTCTCAGGATTAAATTTAACTGGATTGAAAGTAAGTTGCAATTGCTCGTATTTTTTTACGTAATCGTTATAATTTTCTCCATATTCTTTTTTACGTCCACCAGTAGCCCAACTTAAATCTTCAGGACAAATGCTCCAACTTTCTACAATACCCCATTGGCTATATGTGCCCCAATGCATCAAAAGACCAAATTTCAAATCCTGCCACTCCTCTAGACGTTGTCTTATTGCAGGATCTGGATCTTGGCTATAGTATTTATTATCTTCTTTTTTTTCTTTTATCTCTATTCTTCCTCTTAGTCTTATATCTTTGCTCGAACTTCCAACCATTATTCTAAAAAAACCCGGCTCGGAAAACATATCTGGAGTCAATTGAAATTCCACTTTTTTTTGTTTTCCTGCTTTTAAAAATACTCTTTGAAATCCTTTTAATTCTTTAACCGGTCTCACATAATCTGAAAATTCATCATAAAAATATAATTGAACAACTTCTTCTCCATCCATTCCACCTGAATTTTTAAGGTTAAAAGATACCTTTTTATTGTTACAAATAAGATTGGAGTATTCAAAACTTGTATAACTCAATCCATACCCAAAAGGGAACAGAGGCTGACCTGTTCCATCATTGTAATCGTCACCTCGCCCTGTCGGTAAATGATTATAATATAACGGTAATTGTCCTTCATTCAAAGGAAATGTTATTGGCAGTTTACCAGAAGGACTATTTTCTCCTGTCAATATAGCAGCGATAGCTTCTCCTCCGGCTTCTCCAGGATACCATACATCCAATACAGCATTTACCTTATCTATCCAATCATTCATGGTAATGGCACTTCCTCCCACTATCACTACAATAATAGGTTTTCCGGTCTCAGCAACTCGTAGTATCATATCCTGTTGGCGTCCTGGCAATTTTAGACTGCTCCGGTCTTTGAATTCACCTTCTTCAATTCCTACAACAACAATTGATATGTCACTATTTTTTGCAAGGTCAACTGCTTCATTTATTTTTTTTTCTGAGTCATTGTCAATTCCCATGTTCCATATTAGGCTGAACTGAGAATTACCGGAAGGCTCTTTATATTCAACACGGATTTTATATTTTATATTTTTTTCAAAATAGTAATTTACCGTAGAGGTACGGTGGCTTTGCATCTTCCAAGTGTCGATTGTTAGTTTATCATTTATAAATAATCTATAACCATCGTTACCATCTATGCCGATTATATAATTACCTGATGATGGAGCGGTAATATATCCATTCCATCTTACGGAGAAAAAATCATAATTTATTGATTGGTCAGGTGAGAAAAGCGTCCATTGGAAATTAATATTTTTATCTGTTCTGGTTAGAACTGGCTTACCTTCAAAATCAAGATTATTAAAATATTCCCCTTTTAATCCATATACACTTTTCCCCTTTTCGGTATGAGATAAAAATTCCGGGTTTACGGGTCTCCATTTAATTTCTTTTCTTCCACATCCCTCTGAATATTTAATTACTGATTTATTTTTGAGAGATGAGGATAGTCCTTCAAAAATGCTTACAACATTATTACCAAAACCGCTGTATCCACCCAATCTTGCTTGAACTGCGTCAACTCCAATCAAGGCTATGTTTTTATATGAAGCAGATAATGGGAGTATTTTCTTATCGTCATTTTTTAGCAAAACGATTGATTTTATTGAAGCCTCTTTCGCTATTTGATGATGGGCCAAAATATCAACATCAGAGCTGATCTTTTCTATGTATGGGTCATCAAACAGACCGAGTTCGAATTTTACTCTAAGTACCCTTGCAACTGCACTGTCAATGGCAGAAGATCTCACCTCACCATTTAAAAATGGTCTGGAAAATAATTTATAACTATCAAAATCAGTTTGAAATATAACATCCAATCCGTTTTCTATCGATTGTTTTCCGGCATCTTCATAATCTTTTGCGGTAAAATGCAGAACATTAGCGCCTCCGGTTGCACCTGCATCACTTATTACAAACCCATCAAAATCCCACTCTTTTTTTAGTTTTTCATTTAGCAACCAGTTATTTGCACTGCAAGGTCGACCATTCAGAGAATTATAAGAGGTCATGATGCTTTTTGCTTTTCCTTCCTTTATTGCCGCTTTGAAAGGGACAAAATATGTCTGATCAAGATAAGTTTCATTCATATTGACTGGATAACTATCCCTTCCTCCATCACCATGATTTACGGCAAAATGTTTCGGAGTAGCGACAATCCCTTGTTCTTGAAAAGCTTTTATATATGAGACCCCCATAAGTGAAGATAGTATTGGGTCTTCTCCAAAAGTTTCTTCTACTCTTCCCCATCGGACATCGGTCGCAAGATTTACAACCGGTGATAATACTTGACGGATTCCCCTTGCCCTACAATCCTGTGCAATAGCCACTGCAACTTTATTCATCAGTGTTGTATCAAAAGTGGCTGCCATTGCAATAGATTGAGGATATGAAGTAGCGCCTGATCTTACTAACCCATGTAAAGCTTCATCAAAGAATATAACAGGAATACCCAATCTGGTCTGTTCTACAAAATATTTTTG
>JBAXYG010000199.1:0-3175 GCA_041670905.1 Bacteroidales bacterium | reverse complement strand
TTCAATTGAGAAAACAAAAGCAAAAGAACTTGAAGCAATACGCACATCATGGGAAAATAGTGAATTGTCACAACCAAATATTGTTGACAAAGAAGATATTGCACATGTTATATCAGTAATAACAAATATCCCGGTATATAAAATTGCAGAAACAGAAAGCTACAGATTGCTTAAAATGGGTGACATACTAAAAACCCAAGTTATAGGACAAAATGAAGCCGTGGACAAAATAGTACGTGCCATACAACGTAACAGAGCCGGATTGAAAGACCCTAACAAACCTATCGGAACGTTTATGTTTCTTGGTCCTACCGGCGTTGGAAAAACACAACTAGCTAAAAAATTAGCAGAATATCTCTTTGACTCTGCAGATAACCTTATCCGAATCGACATGAGTGAATATATGGAAAAATTTGCGGTCAGTAGATTGATTGGAGCACCTCCAGGATATATCGGATATGAAGAAGGTGGCCAACTTAGCGAAAAAGTACGCCGTAAACCATACTCCGTTGTCTTGCTTGATGAAGTGGAAAAGGCTCATCCGGATATTTTTAATATTTTATTACAGGTTCTTGATGAAGGGAGACTTACTGACAGTAATGGCAGGTATATAGATTTTAAGAATACCGTGCTTATTATGACATCAAACATTGGCAGCCGTGAATTAAAAGATTTTGGCGGAAATGTTGGATTTTCCACAAGTTCCAGCAATACCAATAGAAACAGTAATAGTATAATATCAAAAGCACTCAACCGGGTATTTTCACCTGAGTTCCTAAACAGACTTGATGAGCAAATAGTTTTTAACACTTTGAATAAGTCAGATATAGAGAAAATAATCGATATAGAACTAGAAGATTTGTATAAGAGAATCAATCAGACTGGATATTCTTTAAAGATAGACAAAGAGGCCAAGAAGTTTATTGCTGATGTAGGATATGACCCTAAATATGGAGCAAGACCTTTAAAACGCGCTATTCAAAAATATGTTGAAGATCCTGTATCTGAAGCCATTATAGGAAATATGGGATTGGACCACAATTTAAATATCTCTCTTAATGAAGATAAAAACGACACTGTTGTAGTCAAAATTGCTTCAGATATTTAATACTCCCCATATTCCATATTTGAAAATACCCATCTTCAATAACATTTACACTCCTGTAAGCTCTGTCTTGCAGGAGTTTTTTTTCTGAAAACCTTTGAAAAGTATGAATATTAACTAAAAATTTTACGGGTTCACGCTCCCCCAGACAAGTAAAACCAAGTTTTCCGTAAACATCTCCATCAGACCACTCTTTATCGGCATACGACATTACCTCTTCTGGTTGATATTTATCTACAAAAGCCTTAAGAAGTTTCCCCATTCCACCAGATATCCTGAGTTCGGGAAGAGATGCATAGCGGACCCATTCATAAGATTGCAAAAATTTTTCTTGACCATCAATAATTCTTTTCATAGGTCTAGACTGAGAAAAAGTAGAAACGGCAATCAATTTATCTTTATAGAAAAGTCCTAATTTGTATTTGCTCCCTGCGGTTCCATAACTATGATACTTTTTCAAAAAATCTGATGCCCTCACAGATTCAATCTCCTTTAAATCACAATTACGGGCAAATACGCTGGTAAATATTCCCAAATGTGCAAGAATACGTTTTTTAGTGGTTTCAGCATTACCGTACCACCTGTCTTCATACAAGAATATCTTCCTTTTATTTACACTAGCATAGTTACTCTTTAAATCGAAAACCTCTAGTATCGAATTCCAATTTTTTAAAGGAACAAGCTGTATTATTATATTTTTATCCGGGAAAAAAAATAAAGTATCATTCCGCTTATAACAGATACTGTTTTCCTTAAGGAATTGTTCAAAATCCAATATAAAAATCATACGGTAAAGTTATGATTTTTTTATCTTTGAAGCATGAATAAAATATATAAAACAAATGCTGCACGGCTATTGGATTCGGCTGGAATTAATTATGATTTAATTCCTTACACCTTTGACGAAAATAATCTTGATGCCAAACATGTTGCAAAACAACTATGTGAAAATATAGAACGTGTATTCAAAACTCTGGTACTTCGTGGTGACAAAACCGGATTATTTGTATGTATCATACCGGGAAATTTTGAAGTAGACCTTAAAATTGCGGCAAAAATATCAGAAAATAAAAGCTGCGAAATGATTCACGTAAAGGAATTATTTCCGATGACAGGATATGTAAGGGGGGGATGCTCCCCTATAGGAATGAAAAAAGATTTTCCAACCTTCATTCACGAAAGTGCATTAATCTATGACAGAATATTTGTAAGCGCCGGCATCAGAGGATTACAGATAAAAATAAATCCTGTGGATCTAATCAGCTTTACAAATGCCGGAATCTACCCTTTATAATTAGTTCAATTGTTTACTATTATAAAAAGTTATAAACAGCTTAATTATTTTAAAATAAATTCATTACATTTGCGTCAAACTGTAAAGTCATCAACAATGAAAGGTTTTTTTAATATAACGACAGTTACATTTCTCTTAGTATTATCAACTGTTTTTACTTCATGTCATAATCCTGAAATAATTCCTAATACCCCGGATTACTCTAAAAGTGAGAGTTGGTTTGAGTCAGGCAATATTGCCATTGATAAAGAAAAAATGGTTGATGTATTTTATGTTGTACCTACTGTAATATGGGACTGGACAAATAAATATGGGGATACCATTCATTATATGGATATTTTAAACCCTGATCACAGGAATGCATTCAAACCATCAGCTCTGCTGGGAAAGTCTGCTTTTTCTGAAAAATGCAATTTTTATTCTCCATATTACAGACAAATAACTTTGGAATCTTGGCTTTTGCCAGAAGAGAAAATGCTTGAAAGATTCGAGACTGCATTTGATGATGTATCAAATGCTTTTGAATATTATATGGAAAACTTCAATAAAGGGAAACCTTTTATACTTGCAGGACACAGTCAGGGAGCAAAAGCAGTAATAGAATTGATTAAAAATAATTTTAACGAAACCAGATATAAACAATTTGTTGCAGCATACATAATAGGTTATAGTGTTTTGAAGGAGGATGTAAACAATTGTAAATACCTTATACCGGCAAAAGATTCCATAGATACCGGAGTCTATATTTCTTTTATCAGTGCCTCAGATACTTCAGC
>JBAXYG010000198.1:0-3179 GCA_041670905.1 Bacteroidales bacterium | reverse complement strand
TAAATTTTTTGTTAATAAATATTCTGCTATTTGTATTGCATTGGTTGCGGCACCTTTTCTAAGATTATCTGCAACACACCACATATTGATTCCTGATTTAAGAGATAGATCTCTGCGTATACGCCCTACAAAAACATCGTCTTTGCCAGAGGCATATAGTGGCATTGGATAGATTTTCCCGGCCGGGTTGTCTTGAAGTACTACCCCTTTTGTTTCTGAGATTATTTTAAAAATATCTTTTATTTCAAAAGGCTTTTCAAACTCAACATTAATTGATTCTGAATGTCCACCTTTTACAGGAACACGTACTGTTGTTGGGGATACGGCAATATTATAATCCCCCAATATTTTATGTGTTTCATTGATCATCTTCATCTCTTCTTTTGTATAGCCGTTATCAAGGAACTCGTCAATATGCGGAATAATATTTTGATCAATCGGATAGGGATATGCTGCTTCATATTCACCCCACTTTGCATTACTCCTTTCTGCTGACATCTGTTCAAGTGCTTTGTATCCTGTGCCGGTAACAGATTGATATGTAGATACAACTATTCTTTTTATATTATATCCCTTATGTAAGGGAGCAAGGGGCAAAAGCATTTGAATGGTAGAACAGTTAGGATTTGCTATAATCATGTCATGTTCGGTAATGATGTCAGCGTTAATTTCCGGAATCACAAGTTTTATTGCAGGATCCATTCTCCAGCATGATGAGTTATCTATTACTTTACATCCAATTTCGACAAATTCTGGAGCAAGATTTTTTGAAACTGAAGCATCTACAGCGAATAGTGCAATATCCGGTTTCATACCGAGCGCTTGTTGTGATGTTACAATTTTTATATTATTTCCTTTGAACTTCACACTTTTTCCGATAGACTTATCTGAAGTTACAGGGATGAGTCTGTCAATAGGAAATTTGCGCTCTTCCAAAATTTCAATCATTTTTGTGCCTACCAATCCGGTGGCACCGATAATTACAACATTCATAATATTTATTTTATTATTGAAATTATATCGTTCAAGATTCCTGAAGCAGTTTGTTCCGCACCAGCTCCGGCTCCTTTAATGACAAGAGGAGATTTATAGAAGTCACTAATTATACTTAGAGCATTATCATTACCATATAAATTGTAGAAAGGATGAGTATTGTTGACTTTCATAAGTGATATTTTTCCTTTTGCTTCAGTAGAAGACATATCCATAGATGCTATTACACGAAGGTTACAACCGTTTTCTTTGGCATTCTTGTAAATAGAACAAAAGATTGTTTCATTTTGCCTGAGAAAATCATAAAACTCGTCAAGATCACATTCAGTATTTATTTTATAAGGGATAATAGGTTGTATATTAATATCTTCCATGTTTATCATAATGTCAGCTTCGCGCGCAAGAATAACTAATTTTCTAAGCATGTCTTTACCTGATAAGTCTGTACGTGGATCAGGCTCGGTGTATCCTGCCTTCTGTGCATTTTTTACCACATCGGCAAAAGGCTCGGTTGTATCGTAAATACTGAAAATATAATTAAGAGTACCTGAAAGTATAGCCTCTATATTGTGAATATTGTCTCCACTGTTTTTTATTTGACGTATAACAGATATTATTGGTAGTGCCGCGCCAACAGTAGTTTCGTATTTGAATGAAGTACTGAAATTGAGACAATGTGTTTTGATGTTGAGATATTCTTCTATTGGTGATGATCCTGCAATCTTGTTGCTTGTTACAATGGAAATCCCGTTTTCAGTTAACCTAGTGTATTTTGCCGTGATGTTTTGGCTTGAAGTACAATCAACAAAAACGGAGTTCTTTATGTTTGCTCCACATACAGCATCAAAGTAGCAATCATCCGATGTATCAAGTCCTTCGGAAAGTAAAGCAGAAACATTTTTCGGAATTAAACCATTTTTGTTGAATATATATTTATGGCTATTGCTAATACCAGCAAGAATAATATTAATATTTATCTTGTTTTTTATATAACAACATTGGTTGTCTATCTGCTTTACAAGGGCTTTCCCTACATTACCATATCCACATAGAAAAACATATACAGTTGAGATCTTCTCTAGATTGAAGAATTCAGAATGAATGGATTGAAGTGCTTTTTTTATATTATCGGTATTGACTACAGCTGATACATTTCTCTCTGAAGATCCTTGTGCTATTGCTCTGATATTTATATTATTGCGGCCAAGTGCTTCAAACATACGTCCGCTTGCACCGGTTTGATTACGCATGTTTGCACCGACAAGTGATATTATTGAGAATCCTTTCTCCACTTTTAACGGATTTACCTTCTTTAGTGATATTTCATAGGCGAATGTTTCATCTACGGTCTCTTTTGCAATATCTGCAACATTTTCATCTATTGCAACACACATGGTATGTACTGATGATGCTTGTGTAATAAGTATTATGTTTATCCTTTTTTTACTTAAAGCGTCAAAAAGACGGCTTGAATATCCAGGGACACCAACCATTCCGCTTCCTTCCATTGATAGCAGAGCAATACTGTCAGAACTTGATATCCCTTTAATATTATTTTGAGTTTCAGGAGGATTAGCTTCAATTAGGGTCCCTGCCGCATCCGGTTCAAAAGTGTTTTTTACAAAAATAGGGATGCCGCTGCTTACAACAGGTTGAATGGTAGGGGGGTAAACAACTTTTGCTCCAAAATGTGAGAGTTCAAGTGCCTCCTTATATGATATATTACTTATAGTACGAGCTTCTTTTACTACACGAGGATCGGCAGTCATCATTCCTGTAACATCGGTCCATATTTCCAACACGCGAGCCTGGCAACCTGCAGCAAATAGTGCTGCTGTGTAATCTGACCCCCCGCGCCCAAGTGTTGTAGTACGGCCCTCTCTATCCGAAGAGATAAACCCCGGAGCAATAATCAACTTTGCCTTAACAAAATCAACCATTTTATTTATATTCTCTTTTGTTTTTTCGCTGATTACAGTGTTTTGACCATTCACATTCTCTGTTTTTATAAGATCTCTGCTGTCCACCCATTTATTGTTTATTCCTCTTGAAATAAGAGTTTCACTTATTATATTTGTAGACAGAAGTTCTCCGTGGCTTACAATTTTGTCAAGGGCTCTTGGTGTAAGTTCTCCAAGAAGATAAACGCCACTTGATATATCTTTTAATGAAATGAACAATTTATC